>CAJXAV010000009.1 GCA_913050095.1 uncultured Gammaproteobacteria bacterium | reverse complement strand
CTCGACTAGCGCAAATATTTCTGGTGATGATCCTATAATTAAACAAGAGGACTTAGAAATTTATTTTAGAGATAATATGGATAATATAGATTACATAATTGATGGATTAGTAGGTAACAGTAAAAAGCCATCGAGAATTTTAGACCTTGTTTCAAAAGACGTTATTAGAGAAGGAGGTTAAAGTGTCTGATATTTCTGATCTAAAAATAAAAGATGTTAAAAATTATTTGTTGAATCTTCAAAAAAATATCATTCTTATGATTTCAAAATATGAAAAAGAAGAATTTTATAAGGATAAATGGAAAAGAGTAGAAGGCGGCGGCGGCCTAACTTGCGTTTTACAAAATGGAAGTTGTTTTGACAAAGTGGGAGTGAACTTTTCAGACATATCTGGTTTAAGTTTACCTGCAGCAGCGACAAATATCAGACCAGAACTTAAAGGAAGAAATTATCGCGCTATGGGCGTTTCTGTTGTGTGTCATCCTAAAAATCCACATATTCCAACCGTGCATTTAAATGTTAGGTTGTTTGTAGCTTATAGTGACAACGAGAGCCCAATATGGTGGTTTGGCGGTGGGTTTGATATGACTCCGTACTACGGATATGAGGAGGATGCTATTCATTGGCATAAAACAGCCAAAAAAATATGTGATCCATTTGATAGTGCATTATATGAAAAATATAAAGAAAATTGCGATAAGTATTTTTTTATAAAGCATAGAAATGAGCCTAGAGGAATAGGTGGATTATTTTTTGATGACTTGAATCATTGGGAATTTGATAATTGTTTTAAATTTATAAGATCTGTAGGTGACGGATTTATGAAAGCTTATGATCCAATAATAGAAAAGCGCATATCGCATAAATACAATGAGCAACAAAAAGATTTTCAATTATTTAGAAGAGGTAGGTATGTTGAATTTAACTTAGTTTATGATAGAGGCACATTATTTGGGCTTCAGTCAAATGGCCGATCAGAATCAATATTAATGTCAATGCCTCCATTAGTAAAATGGGAATATAATTATAAAATAGAAGAAAATACTCCTGAGGAAAAATTATATAAATACTTTTTAGTTCCAAAAAAATGGATTTAATTACTCTTTATAATTTGGAAAGAATAATTGTTTTCCAGAAATCTTAAATTCTGAAATCAGTTTTTGTCCTTCGTTACTAACAAGCCAATTAGAAAAATCACTAGCTAGCTTATATTTTACATGTTGATGTATTTCTGGATTTATGACAATAACACTATATTGATTATGTAATGGAGGAACACCTGAGAAGAGTATATCAAGATCTTGTTTGTTATTAAAACTTAGCCAAGTTCCTCTATCAGTAATAGTGTAAGCATCCATACTAGCGGCCATATTTAATGTTGCGCCCATTCCCCTGCCTGCATCTATATAATAGTTACGATCTAGATCTAAGTGATTTATGCCTGATTTTTTCCATAAAAGCACTTCTCTTTTATGCGTTCCGCTATTATCACCTCTAGTTAAAAAAGAAAGTTTTTTAATTTTAATGGTTTCAAAAACATCTTTTATAGTCTTTTTATATTTTAGTTTTTCTGGATCTTTTTTTGGGCCGATAATAATAAAATCATTATACATTAATTTTTTTCTTTCTATTCCATAACCATTTTTAATAAATTCATTTTCATCATCTTCAGAATGTACAATTAATAAATCTCCATCACCGTTTTTTGCATTTTTAATAGCTTGTCCAGTGCCTACAGCTACTACTCGAATGTCGATCCCAGTTTTTTCTTCATATCTTGGTAGCAAAAAATCGTACAATCCAGAATCAGCTGTGGAAGTTGTGGATTGGACAACTAAAAACTCTGAAGCATTTGCAGTATTTATTATAAATAGAAATAATATTATATTTTTTAACATAAATATTAACCTTTAAAAATAAACTACTTTATAAAAATAGTTATTTTTTTTGTCATAAGAGGTGGGTTATGGGGTGTATGACTATAATCAGCAAATAAAAGTTGAATAGTATGTTTACCAGGGGAAAGTTCTAGCGTTGTAGAAGTTTGTCCTTTACCATAATGCAAAATATTTTCTGTCATTGGAAGAGGCATTTTTAAATTTGGCATCTCGTCTAAATTCAATAATAAGTGATGGTGTCCACTATTCTTTTCATTTACACCAGCTTTAACTACTTTCATATTTTTTACAATGAAATCTATTTTTATTGGTGAAGAATATGTTTTGCCATCTTCAATACCATTTAACTCTAAAGATGCTTTATTATAATTACCGCCCTGAACCATATTAGACATAGCAAATAAAATAATGAAATATGATAATTTTTTTATATTAGTCATGTTTGCCTTTTAGTAAAATTTTAATTGTTATTATAGTTAAAATAAAAAATAAAATAAATGTGTACATAGGTATGGATAGGCCAAAAAGTTGCCACTTTATATCATTACAAGGCGTTGGGTTATCAAAAATGTTTATAATCGCGTCTAAAATTGGTAATGTTGATATATAATAAAAAAAATCGCCGCCACATCCAAAACCGTTTATTGTACTAGCATCATAAAAATACTGAAGCCATATATGTCGCACTGTACTTGCAATACCAATCAAACACAATATCAGATTTAGATATAATAAGGACTTGAAAAAAAATTTTCCTTTTGTTGCGATTGATACTAGAAAAATAATTGCGATACCAAAAAGCAAAAATCTATCCAGCATGCATAACGTGCATGCAGCCAAACCAATAATTAGATCAAAGTAAATATATGCTATTGAAAGAGAAATAAAGCATAAGATAAACCCAAAAGTTTCTAATTTGATTAGTTTGAACATATCTATATTATATGCTTATTAATATATATTTTCAGCTAAATCAATATGAAAAAGAGTTATCCAAATACCAGAATGAGAAGAAATAGGTCTGCCAAATTTATACGCAATTTGGTTCGCGAGACTTCGTTCTCTGTTGACGATTTAATTTATCCAGTTTTCATACTTCCTGGTAAAAATAAAGAAGAGCCAATAAAGTCAATGCCTGGGAAAAAAAGATACTCTGTTGACACACTCTTGCCAATAATTGGAAGACTTCATAAAAAAGGACTTAATGCAATCGCTATATTTCCCATCATTGGCAAAGAAAAGAAATCAAAAGATGCAAAAGAAGCTTTTAATTCTAGGGGATTAGTTCAAAGCGCAGTAAAAAAAATAAAAAAAGAATATCCAAATTTAGGAATAATAACTGACATCGCCTTAGATCCATATACATTAAGCGGACATGATGGAATAATCGATAGTAATGGTTATGTATTAAATGATAAAACTGTTAGCGTTTTAACAAAGCAAGCTTTATCACATGCTGAAGCGGGTGCAGATATAGTTGCTCCATCAGATATGATGGACGGAAGAATATTAGCTATTAGAAAAGCTTTTGAAAAAAATAAATTTCATAATACTAAGATTTTATCTTATGCTGCTAAATATGCTTCAAATTTTTATGGTCCATTTAGAGATGCTGTTGATTCTTCAAAAAATTTAAATGATTCCTCAAAAGAAACATACCAAATGGATTTTGCAAATATCTCAGAAGCATCTTTAGAGATTAATTTAGACATTAACGAAGGGGCGGATATGATTATAATAAAACCAGGCCTACCTTATTTAGATATTGTTGCAAAAATAAAAAATAAATTTTCCATACCAATATTTTCTTATCATGTAAGTGGAGAGTATTCTATGATAAAAAGTGCAGCTTTAAAAAATTATATAGATGAAAAAGCTTCTGTTTTAGAAGCGATGTATTGTTTTAAAAGAGCTGGTTGTAATGCTGTTTTAACTTATTACACGCCTGAAATAATAAAGTGGTTAGATAGTAACTAATGAAAAAGTATGCTGTTTTTGGAAATCCTATTAAGCATAGTATGTCACCATTAATACATACATATTTTGCTAAACACTCAGGTATTGAACTTACTTATGAAGCTATTTTAGGCACTATAGGTAAATTTGAACTTGAAGCAAAAGAATTTTTAAACAAAGGCGGCAAAGGTTTTAATATTACACTCCCTTTTAAACAAGAGGCTTATAATTTAGCAGATATAAAATCAGACATTGCGAAAATTACTGGTTCTGTGAACACCATTTCAATAAAAGATGGTCTTATTTATGGCGATAATACAGATGGGTCAGGCTTTATAAAAGACATAAAAAATAATATTGGCTACGATATAAGGAAGAAGAAAGTACTTATACTTGGTGCAGGAGGTGCAGCAATGGGAATAATACCAAATATTCTTTATGAGCAGCCTTCAGAATTCAAGATTTATAATAGAACATATGAAAAAGCTAAAAAATTATGCAATAAATTTTTAGATATTGGAAAACTTGATATTGTATCGCTGGAAGATTTAAAAAAAAATAAATTTGATATAATTATAAATTCAACATCAGCAGGTATAAGCGGTACAGAATTTTTTTTACCAAAAAATTTTTTTGAAAATGATGCAATTTGTTATGATTTATCATATGGAGCTGCTTCTAATTCATTTAAAAATTGGGCAAATAAAAATAAATTAACTTTTTATGACGGATTGGGAATGTTATTAGAGCAAGCGGCTGATTCTTTTTATATATGGGAATTAAAGCGACCTGTAATAACTGACGAATTAAAAAATATTTTGTTAAAAAAACTATGACCCATATTTTTCTTTATATTCTATGATGCTATCTTTAAATTCTTCAAATTCTTGCGAACTTGAAACATAATCTATGATATCAGAAATACTTATCAAACTATAAACATCAATATCAAACTTTTTTTTAATCTCATCAGAAGCTGAAATATTTTCACTGCCTTTTTCTTGCCTATCCAAAAGGACCAATAACGAAGTAATTTTAAGATTATGTTTTTCTAATTTATTGAGAGTATTTTTTATGGCAGTACCAGCTGTTATTACATCATCAACAATTATAGTATTTCCAGATTTAAAAGTTCCTACGATATCCCCCTTCTCTCCATGAAGTTTTTGGTCTTTTCTGTCATAAATAAAATATGTTTCTTCTTTTCTATTCGTAGCCATAAAAGCTGATAAAGCCGAGGCTAGAGAAATACCTTTATATGCAGGTCCAAATATATTTGTAAATTCAATGTTTTTTTCTTTTATTAATTCTATAAATAAATCGCTTATAATTGAAAGGGATTTTCCGTCAGAGAAAACCCCACTGTTAAAAAAATATGGGCTGATGCGTTCAGATTTAAGTTTGAAGCTGCCAAATTTAAGGGCATCTTTCTCTATCGCAAGCTCGATAAACGTTTTTTTATAATCCATTGTGTTTTGTCAAAGTTATAATAAACTGATTATATTATATATTAAAAAAATAAATTATATGAAAATAGTATCTTGTAATCTAAACGGTATTCGAAGTGCACACAGGAAGGGATTCTTTGATTGGTATAAGAAACAAAAGAGCGATGTGCTTTGCATACAAGAATTAAAGGCCCAAGAAGAACAAATAGATATTAAATCAATGTTTTCAAAAGATATATATTCATACTTTAAATGCGCAGAAAAAAAAGGATATAGCGGTGTGTCAATACACACAAGAGAGAAACCAGATAAAGTAATATACCAATACGGTGACAAAGAATTTGATAATGAAGGAAGATATATAGAAGCACAATTTGGTGATTTATCGATAGTATCATTATATGCTCCCTCAGGGTCATCTGGAGAAATAAGACAGGAGGCTAAGTTTAGATTTTTAAAGTCATTTAAAAAACATTTACTAAAAATTTTGAAATCTAATCGAAAGTTCATTATATGTGGAGATTGGAACATAGCCCACAAAGAAATTGATTTAAAAAATTGGAAAGGAAATAAAAAAAATTCAGGTTTTTTACCTGAAGAAAGAGAGTGGTTAGACGACTTATTTGATAATGATAAATATATTGATGGCTTTAGATTATTAAATAAAAAGAAAGATGAATATACTTGGTGGTCGAATAGAGGAAATGCACGAGAAAATAATGTCGGGTGGAGAATTGATTATCAAATTATATCTGGTAATTTAAAAAATAAAATTCAAAAAGAAAAAATATATAGAGAAAAATTTTTTTCAGACCATGCACCTTTAATATTTACATATAAAATATAATGGCAGATTTTTTTAACAGAGAAGCTTGGATAAAAATTTTTTCACATTTGAAAAATAAAAGTTTATTAACAATGTTTTTACTTGGTTTTTCTGCAGGACTACCTTTATTATTGGTTTTTACTACTTTATCGGCGTGGTTAAGAGACGAAGATATAGTTAGGTCTACAATAGGTTTCTTTGGGTGGATAACAATTTTCTATGGCTTGAAATTCTTATGGGCGCCTTTAATTGATACTATTAAATTACCTATGCTTCATAATTTATTAGGTAAAAGAAGAAGCTGGCTTCTTTTAACTCAAATTTCAATTGCTGGTTTTCTTTATTTATTAGCAACAGTATCACCCACTGGAGATAGTCTTTTGACTTTTGCTGTATGTGCTTTATTTGTTTCCTTTTTTTCAGCTTCGCAAGATATAGTTGTTGACGCATATAGGATAGAAATAGCGCCAGTTGAAACACAAGGCATATTGACAGCGGGTTATCAATTTGGATATAGAGTTGCAATCTTAGTATCTGGAGCTGGAGCATTGTATATAGCCGATAGTTATACGTGGGAAATATCATATAAAATTATGTCTTCTTTAATGCTAATTGGTATTTTTACAACTCTATTTTCTTCTGAGCCAAAAGAACATAAATATAAAATTAGTAATTCAGAAAATTTAATTTCCGCAGTGTTTTGGGCTCCCATAAGAGATTTTTTTTCGAGATATAAAAATGCTTTCTTAATACTTATTTTTATTGGTGTATATAGATTAAGTGATCTATCTATGGCAGTTATGGCAAATCCCTTTTATCTAGATATAGGTTTTACATTGAGCCAAATAGCAACTGTAACCAAAGTTTTTGGAATAGCAATGACTCTTATTGGCGCATTTATAGGAGGAATAATTGTTTTAAGATATGGGGTTTTGAGGCCACTATTTTATGGTGCGATAATGATTGCATCAACAACTTTAATGTTTGTGATTCAGTCCTTTTTTGGCAATGATATGAATCTTTTTATTTTGACCATAGCATTAGATAATTTTACTGGTGGTTTTGCAGGCACGGTTTTCATTGCATACTTATCAAGTTTAACTGATCCAAAATATACAGCTACACAATATGCACTTTTTAGCTCTTTAATGCTAGTTCCAGGGAAATTTCTTTCTGGTTTTTCAGGGCTAGTAGTAGATAATTTTGGATATTCGGAATTATTTTTAATTTCTGCTTCACTGGGTATTCCAGCAATTATAATATCTTATTTCTTAAAAAAACAAGTTAGGGTCTAATAAGAATTTGCGTACCTTCATTGGTAATATCCCATAGATCTTTCATATCAGAATTACTAAGCGCAATACACCCATCTGTCCAGTCCGGACTATTATATAAATATTGCGACAATAGAAAAATAGAGGGCAGACCATGAATAGCTATATGTTTTCCAGGGTTAACCTTATTCTTAGAAGCAATTTTTTTATCATGAAAGTTTGGATATGAAATATGAAGTGATAAAAAAAATTTACTTTTTGAATTTTTTCCATCAACAAAATAATATCCTTCTGGTGTCTTTTTATCACCTTCTATTTTTTTATGCCCAATAGGATTTTTCCCCAAAGCAATATCAAATTCTTTTACTATTAAATCATCCTTAATAGCAAAGAGTTTTCTTTCAGATTTTTTAATAATGATTATATCTATCTTATCTTCAGAATAAGATATAAACGATATTGTGAGCAAGAATATTAAAATAAAAATTTTCATTTTGATATTGTAAGTAACATTTCTGGATTAACTCTTATTTTATTCCAATAGATATTCCAATGAAGATGTGGCCCAGTGGATCTTCCTGTAGACCCAACAGTACCAATAATTTGCCCCTGCTTAACTAAATCTCCATTGTTTATATTTATGTCTTTCATATGTATATACATAGACTTAAGACCATAGCCGTGATCTATAATGACAATATTTCCAGTATAATACAGCCCTTTTGCGGCTAACATAACTTTACCATCAGACGTTGCTTTAATTGGGGTGCCCTCAGGAGCAGCAATATCTAAACCACCATGAGGGTTCTTTTTGATACCGTTTAAAATTCGCTGGCTTCCATAAATTCCTGAAATTCTTCCTTCAGTAGGCTTAATAAAAGTTAAAGGAAATTTATCGCCAATATATTTTTTATTCATACTCTTTTTGATCAGCGCCCTGTCTTCGGTAATTTTTTTATAAAATTCAGGACCGGGTGTAACCATTTTATTTGGCAAACCATTAATTTTTTCAATTTTATATATGGTCTTTTCAATATCAAAGTTATACTTAATAACATCATCATTACTATCTTTAATAATTTTTAAAGTTGACGATGCTTTATGATTTCTTCCAAAGCCAAATATAAAGTAGCCATCTTTACTAATCTGTAAGCGATTATCATCAAAGAAAATTTTCTTTGCCGATTTATTTTGTCCTATAACTATACCACCTTGAACGAATTTTCCATTAAATGTGGTGTCATTAGAAAAGGATATTGAGGTTGAGAAAAAAATTATTACAAAAGAAATAATTGTTTTGTAAAACATTATATATTATTTTTAAGCTCTTCTATTACTTCAGACGCATGCTTACTGGGATTGACTTTCTTATATATCTTGTGAATTTTACCTGATGGATTAATAATGAATGTATGCCTGCTTGCATATTTGAAACCAACGAAAGATCCATAGCTGTCATATTCTTTTGCTACTTTTCCATTGATATCAGCTAATATCGGGAAGGGTAAGGAGTATTTTTCAGAAAATTCTTTATGACTTTCTTGGCTGTCCACGCTAACCCCTAAAATTATAGTGTTTAATTTACTAATTATTTCAATATTGTCTCTAAACGAACATGCTTCTGTTGTGCAACCCGGGGTATCATCTTTTGGATAAAAATATAAGACCACCCAATTCCCCTTATAATCTGATAAAGATCTATTAATATTATCTTGGTCGACTAGAGTAAAATCTGGAGCAATCATGCCTTCTGATAAGTCGTCTTTCGCGTTTGTATTGAAAACCATAAGTAAAAAGATTAAGGTTGTATATATAATTTTTCTAATTAAAAACATGACGTTATGATATCAAAATTTAAAAAAACATGTCTAATTATTTTAATATGTTTAATAAATGTACATTCTTATGCTGGAAATAATAATCCGAATATATTTTATGCAAAAGTTTTAAAAATAGTAGACGGGGACACAATTCATTTGATGCATAAAAAATATGGAAAAATTAAGGTTAGATTAGCAGAAATAGACGCGCCAGAAATTGATCAGCCTCATGGTAAAAAGACGACTAATATTCTTTTTAAAATGATTGATAACAAAATAGTTAAGTTAAAGAAAATAACTACAGACAGATATAGCAGAGTTGTTGGTTTAGTTTATTATCAAAATATTGAAATTAATCATTATCTTGTAAGAAATGGATTAGCCTGGTGTTATGATAAATATAATAATAGAGAAAAAATTAAGAATGCCGAAAATTTAGCTCGAAAAGAAAAAATAGGTATATGGTCTAATAATGCAGTAGCTCCTATTGAGCCTTGGAAATGGAGAAAAAATAGGAAAAAAAATGAATAATAATGAAAAGGTATATAATATTTTCTTAGCTATATTTATAACTATGATAGTTTTAACAAATATTATTGGCGTTAAATTATTTGATGTGCCTACTCACTATTTACCTGGTAATTTTTTAGATAGTTCAATAACACTCACAACTGGAATTATCACTTATCCTTTAACCTTCTTAATAACCGATATTGTTTGTGAAGTTTATGGAAAAAAAAGAGCAAGCTTAATGGTAATTTTAGGTTTTTTAGCAAGCATACTTTCTCTAATATTTATTAATTTAGCGGTAACTCTTCCAGGTTCAGAAGTTTGGATAAATGGTGAACTTGGTTTTCGTTCTATAGATGAGATGCAAAATGCATATGAATCTGTCTTTACACTTCCCGGTTTTTTAATTTCTGCTTCAATGCTTGCATATTTAGTAGCACAATTAATTGATGTTCGTATATTTCATTATTTGAAAAATAAAACTAACGATAAAAAATTATGGTTGCGAAATAATGTTTCTACAATGTTTTCTCAGCTTATTGATACTATAATTGTTAATTCTATATTTTTATATTTTGGTTTAAATTTAAGTTGGGAGATAATTTTAAAAATAATAATAGCTAGCTATATTTTCAAAATAGTAATTGCTGTTTTAGATACACCATTGGTTTATATTGGCGTATATTACACAAGAAGAATTATTAAATAAGCTTTTTTCTATTTTTTTTTATTTTGAGATCTACGTATTTCATAACTGTAGTTTCATATCTTAGCAACGCTAAAGTATATCCAATTGACCCATCAAGAAATCCTAATTTTAAGAAAAACATTTTTATAAAAGCCCAGTAACCTCTTAAAATTCCTTTAAGCAAGCCACCAGATTTTTTTTCTATATTTTGTGTGCTCCATGCATCAATATACATACTCATTTTTTGATAGTAATCTTTCATATTTGTGTATGTTTCGTGATGTAAGATGCCTTGTATTTTTTTAGGTTTATAATTTTCAGGAATTATTAATGTCTCATGGACTAACGCATCATTATAAGTAGTTAAATTATTAGGATATAACCTATTTATCCAATCTGGATACCATCCCGAGTGCTTTACTTCGCAACCAAAAGCTTTACTTAACCTATTAACTTGATAAATTTTTGGTTTTTTACTGATTACTTCTTTAATAGATTTTTGTAATCCAACACTTATTTCTTCATCCGCATCAAGCATAAATATCCAATCCGATTTAGATAATTTTTGAGCATCTTGTCTTTGTTTTCCGAACCCCGGCCAAACATTTGATATATGAATGTTATTTGTATATTTTTTAGCAATTTCTAAGGTGTTGTCAGTACTTCCAGAATCTAAAACAATAATCTCGTCAGCCCATATTGAACTTTTTAGAGCTCTTTCTATAAACTCTTCTCCATTTTTTACTATTATTATGATGCTTATACTTTTCATTTATTGAAAATTATATCATATGTGGTGGCCCCGGTAGGACTCGAACCTACGACAAATGGATTATGAGTCCACTGCTCTAACCAACTGAGCTACAGGGCCATGAAAGATAAGAATTATTTTAATTATGAATATTATATCACAATTACTTTTAAAAAATTCTTGAATAAATTAAGTTTTAAAGAAAAAAACCACCATCTAGCATGCTAAATGGTGGATTTATTAGGAGTTCAAAATATTTATAATTTGATGCCTATAATTCAAAAACGTACTTAAGTCCTAATCCAAATCTTTCTGTGACTTCTGCTTCTTCATCAGTTCTTTTGAAGCCGAAATCAAGCTTAAGTTTTTCACTCAAAGAGTAACCAATAGAAATTTGAAGCAATTTTCCATCATGATTTTCATCTGGTTCCTCTGGCGCATCGTTATCAACAAATGTATATGTAGTAGCAAAACTCCAAGGATGAAGATTTAGACCTAGAGAGGTAGAAAAGTATGACCTATCGTGAGCTTCTTCTCCGCTATAATGCTCAATATCCATATACTCAAAGATTAAAGTTTTACTTATTCTATCTGAAAAATTTTCTTTGTAGCCCAATGATATAGAGTATCTAACTTCATCTTCTTCGTTACCAATCGCAGCTTCTTGATGTGCATAACCAAGTCTATAGAAAATTCTCTCTGCTATATTATTGTTCAAGGAATAGAAATCTTTCCCCCCAACAGAAATTGCATATGAATCAAAACCTTCTGTATTTGCCAAACCACCATCTTCTTTGCTTGTATGCCCTCTTTGATCAATAAAAGAATCGCTTAAAAATGTTGTATCAGCAAAAAAGGAACTAACATTTAATTGGTGAGTACCAAAGTCTTCAAGATCAGCAGAATATTTAATACCACCACCAATTCGTTCTGCTATTTTATATTCTTCAATCATTGAATATGAATAAAGTCCTGGAAAACTATGATAATCTAAACCAACTTTTGGGTTAAATTTACCAATGTAGGCAGAAAAATTTTCATTTTTATAGGTCAAAGTTAAGGATTCTACAATTAACGGATGATCTTCAAAAAATCTACTTTCGCCATCATGTGTTCTTCTAACACCACCATGTGCGTGCCCGCCTGGCTCACCTTCAACCTTCAGATTTGTATCAATATTAAAGCCCTTCGAAATTTTTGACCCGAGTTCTATGTGAGAATGTGTGTAAACTTCATTAACTTCTTCATCACCTTCGTTTGCGTCACTAATGTGGTCAGCATGAAGACGAATACCAACATGTCCATAAAAAGGCTCATCTGAATGAGCAGCATGGTCATGTTCATGACCATCTTCAGCATAAGAATTGCTTTGCAAAACAAAGACCATAATTATTAGAAATTTTAAAAAATTTGTTACTTTCATATTTATTCCACCCTATTATAATTATAAAAACGTAATGTTATATTATAACATTACATAATGCTAGTCTTTTATAATTATATTATTAAATTCTTAATTGTTTTTTCTTAAGATAAAGGAGAATAAAGAAATAGTTACAAATATTAAAGCTGACGCAACTACAATTGATGGCCCCGATGGTGTATCAAGATGTAAGGAACTAAATATTCCAATAATTACGGCAAGCACTGCTAGACCAGACGAAATAATTGCCATAAGTTCCGGCGAACTAGCCAACTGTCTTGCAGAAGCAGCAGGAATTATTAGCAATGATGTAATTAAGAGCAAACCAACTATTTTAAAAGATACAGCAACAACAACAGTCATTATTAACATAATTAACAATTGATTAACGAAGACATTAATACCCTCAGCTCTTGCTAATTTTTCATCTATTGTCATTAAAACAAATGAAGCCCAATTAAAATATAGGAAAAGTAATACAAAAGAGCCGCCAAATATAATGAAATATATCTCTAATAAATTTACTGCAAGTATATCGCCAAATAAGTAGGAGTGAAGATCAATGCTTCTTTCAAGAAGGCTTAAAACAACCATTCCAACAGAAAGAGCAGAATGGGCAAGTATACCTAAGAGTGTATCTGTGGCTAAAAATTTTTTCTGTTGTAACCATATTAGTATTATTGCGAAAGTCGAGCATATTATTATTGTTCCTATATTTGTACTGATTCCCATAACAAGTCCAAGGGCAACACCTAGTAAAGCACTATGTGCAAGCGAATCACCAAAATAAGCCATTTTTCTCCAAACCACAAAACAACCAACTGCTCCAGCAATAATAGCAACTCCAATACCAGCAATTATTGCTCTAATAAGAAATGGTTCAATCATTAATGATCTCTTGATGTGAATGATTATGAGTATGTTGATAGACTGACATCATTTCGGCCATATCGTTTCCAAATAAGGAAATAAATTCAGGATCTTTAGCAACTGTTTGAGGTTCACCTGAGCAACAAACATGATGGTATAAGCATACAACTTGTTTTGTTGATGACATAACCATGTGAAGATCATGGGAAACCATTAAAATACTTAATTTTCTATTTTCATAAATACGGTTTAGTAAATTATAAAAATTTAGTTGGTTCTTAATATCAAGATTTTGAGCAGGCTCGTCTAAAATTAATAATTCAGGTTCGTTTAAGAGGCTTCTGGTTAAAAGTACTTTTTGAAGTTCTCCACCAGAAAGATTAGATAAATTTTTCTTAAGAATTCCTGTGATATTTGTTTCTTTTGATATTTTATTTAATTCTAAAGTTGTGCATTTCTTTTTTAATGTTAAGAACCTTTCTACACATATAGGCATGGAATTTTCTGGAACGAAATTCTGTGGTATGTAACCTATGCATAAATTATTTTCTTTTATTATTTCACCTCTATCAGGTATAAAAGAGCCCATCAAGCAATCAAGAAGAACTGATTTGCCTGCCCCATTTGGACCTATAATGGTTATAAAATCTTTTTTCTTTATACTTAAACTTACGTTTTCAAGAATACTTTTATTTTGTCTTGAGACACTCAAATTTTTTGCTTGAATTAAAAAAGACATTTATTTAAGAGCATTCCTTACAAGTCCCTGATATCTCAAGGGTTATTTTATTTGGTAGGAAATTTATTTTTTCAGAAGTATTAGTGACAATGTCATTTATGTTTTTTGAGCAATGTTCCTCTATATTTTGACATTCATTACATATGAGAAAATAACAATTGTCATGCGTGTTGGGGTGGCCACATCCTACATAAGCATTTAAGCTTTGTATCTTATGAATAAAGCCATGCTCAAGTAAAAAATCTAAAGATCTATAAACCGTAGGAGGTTTAGCGGAATTATCAATTTTTTTTAAATCTTCTAAGAGGTCATACGCTTTTACATAGCCGTGACTTTTCCAAACTAATCTAAGAACAGTCTCGCGCAGCTTTGTTAACTTCACGCCTTTTTTCTTACAAATTTCTTCAGCATTTTTTAATGCTTCATTAGTGCAAGCTTTGTGATTTTTACATGGATTCATTTTCTATGTCTCAAAAATCTTGAAATCAATTATGTTATAATATAACATTTACTTCAAATTAAAACTATATAAATTATAAGGATTATAATTATGGCAAAAAAAGCAATATTAATGATATTTACTTTAATCTTCAGCACAAATGCAATATCAAGCGAAATTGTTGCAAGTATTAAACCACTTCATTCTTTAGTTAGTTCAGTTACGCAAGGGAGTGATTCAGTTTCTTTGTTAATTAAAGGAAGTATGTCGCCACATAATTTTGCTTTAAAACCATCACATGCAAAGTTATTAAACAATGCAAAGATAGTTTTTTATATTGATAATCAATTTGAGTCAGCACTAAAAAAAACAGTTATAGGTTTGCCAACAAGGGTAAGGGTTGTAAAAGTTTCTAGCACAAAACAGTTAAAACTTTTGCCAACAAGGGCTGGAGACAACTGGGAAGAAGATGGTCATGATCACCATCACCACGACCATGGTTCAAATGATCTTCATTTTTGGTTAGAACCAAATAATGCAATTCAAATAGTAAAGGGAATTGTTCGTGAGTTAAGCATCGTTTACCCAGATAATATTAACCTTTACAAAAAGAATGCAAAAAAAATTATTAAAGAAATTAAGTCTGTTGATCTTTCAATAAAATCAATTCTTGAGCCAGTGAAAAATAAACCTTTTATTGTTTTTCATGATGCCTATCAATATTTTGAAAATAAATATGGATTAAATGCAGTAGGTTCAATTTTATTAGATCCAGAAATACCTCCATCACCTAAAAGGATTATCCAAATAAGAGCAAAAATTAAAACGACAAATCCAACTTGTGTTTTCAAGGAGCCACAATTTAGAGCTAAAATTGTAAATACGGTTATTGAGGACACAAATGTGAAAGTTGGTATATTAGATCCTGTTGGCGCTGATTTGGAAAAAGGTCCAGGCATGTATACAAATCTTTTAAAGCAAATAGCAAGCAATTTAAAAACATGTCTTAATTAATAGTATAAAGATTAATAGTATAAAGGGCTCGGTATTATAATTACAGAATTTGCGCAAATGTATTTTTAATAAAAATGTATTAAAGTAATGTTTATGAAATTAAAATACTTTGCATTTTTCTTAATATTAAGCACGTCAGTTATAGCTGAGACATCTAACTACGGATTATCGAATAAAAAAGTTAATCAAAGTCAGATTAACTGGTTATTAGATAGACACAATATTCAAGAAGCACGAGGAGGTACTTCTAGTGGCTTAGAGCCAGAGCTTAATAAAAACCCTTCAAAATATTTTATAAAACTTCAGGATTCAAAAAAGAAAAAAGAAAAGGATAGGCTTGCTATATTATCAATGGCCGGAGATTATAGAGCTAATTTTGAGTTCACTGAGATATTTGGTAGCAATCCAAATTATAAACTTGATAATCCCTACAAATCTTGGGGAACAGAAACAATAATGATTATTCAAAATAGTGAAAATTTTATTTCACTTCAGCATGTTCTTGTGATGTTTATGAAAGATAAAGATGGTAATTTAAAGGGACCATACTTGCAAAAACATTGGAGACAAGACTGGTCATATGAAGACGAAAAAATATTAGAATTTCAGGGAGGAAACAAATGGTCTGTGAAAAGAAAAGACAAAGTAAAAAACTCATGGAGTCAGGCTGTATATCAGGTTGATGATTCTCCTAGATACGAATCATACGGTATTTGGTTTCACGAAGAAGGTGTTTCAAGATGGGTTAGTAAAACTACAAATAGGCCTTTGCCAAGAAGAGAGCATAGTGTGCGTGATGATTATAATTTATTAAAGGGTATTAATAAGATATCAGTATTGCCATGGGGTTGGGTAATGGAAGAAAATAATGACAAAATAAAAACGCCAATAAAGTATGTGGGGACAGAATATGGTTTGGCCAGATACCAGAAAATTAAAAATTATGATTTTAATGCAGCTCATAAATACTGGTTAGAAACAAAGGGATATTGGAAAATTGTTAGGGAAAGTTGGAGTGACATAATAAACAAACAAAAAGTTTTTTGCATGAAAAAAAGTTATGAAGAAACCCCATTATTTATGTACCATTTTCTACAAGCAGAGGAATTCAAAAAGTCTAGGGATATAGTGAAAGCAAAAAAAGATATTGATGAAACAATAGGTAATTTCATAAGCTATAAATGCAAATAGATTAGCTATTAATTTAGCTTAAATTAACCTATTCCAGCTGCCAAAAAAACGAAAAATAGAGAATAAAATACAAAATAAAGCATAATTAGTTAATTATTTTCTAATATTATTAAGTATAAAGCCATATAAATCATTGATATAAAACAATGTTTTATTTATATGCGAATAATTCCTATTTACTATTGCAAATCTTAATGAGAACGATTACTATTCACTTCTAATTATTAATAATTAAAGTTAGGAGATAACAATGAAAAAATTAGCATTAGCAGCTTTACTAGCAATTACGCCAGTAAGTTTTGCTGAAACTCTAGAGCATGTTGAAGAAGAAGTTCATCTTGCTATGGAAACAATTCAGCAATTGAAAGCTGAAATAAATGAATTAAAATCAGCAGTTAAAATGCAAGGTGAGATCCAAGAAGCATCGGTTTCTAGAATTGCAAAAACAGCTAAAAAATTCGAAAAACTACACTTAGGTGGTTATGGTGAATTACACTATAACGATACTGAAACAGATGCTGGAAGTAAATCAAGAAGTATAGATGCACATAGATTTGTACTATTCTTTGGTTATGACTTCACAGATAGAGTTAGATTTAGATCTGAGTTCGAATTAGAACACGGATTAGTATGTGATAAAAACACAGATACTGACACATCTAGTGGTTCTACACCTTCTGTTAGTACATGCCCTGGTGAAGTTGAACTAGAGCAAATGTATATCGAGATGGACTTAACAGCTAATACAAGCACTAAAGCTGGTGTTATCTTAGTTCCAGTAGGTATATTAAATGAAAACCATGAGCCTCCAACATTTTACGGTGTTGAGAGAAATGATGTTGAAAAATATCTAATACCAACAACATGGTGGGCTGGCGGTTTATTGGTTACTCATAAAATGAATAATGGTTTAACACTTGAAGCTATGTTCCATGAAGGCATGAAAGGTACAACTGCTGGTTATATTAGAGGCGGTCGTCAAAAATCAGCAAGCGCTACAGCTAATGATTGGGCATACACATTAAGAGCAACATATTCTGGTTTTCCAGGTTTGAAAGCTTCTGTATTCTACAACCATCAATCTGATTTCACACAAGTATCATCTGATAATATTGACAATCTAGATATATGGGGTGCATCTGCAATTTATTCATTTGGTGATGGTTTCGAAGTAAGAGCATTGCATGTTAATGCAGAATTTGATGGAAAAGTTGAAACAGCTGCATTCTTCACAAATGGTTTCGATGAGCAACAAGGAACATTCTTTGAAGCTTCAAAAAGATTTGGAGACCTAGGATTCTTTGTGAATAACTCAAATGTTTCGGGTGAAAGCATAAGTAGACAATACACAGTTATGCAATATGGTTTCAGCTGGTGGTACCCAGGTTCAAACGCGGTACTTAAAGTAAACTACTATGATAAAGAGTACTCAAATCCATCTAAACAAACCAGTAATTCTGATGGAGTACATGTGGGAATGGGTTACGAGTTTTAAAAAATTAATATAATGATTTACACACATTAGGACGTGTTTTGGCTAGTTAACAAATAAGTTTAGTTTTTTCTCCTCCACTCAGTAAGAGCTAAACTTTTAAAAACGGATGATCGGAAGAAATTCTCCTTGTTCTTTTCATTCTTAATATTATAAACTTCAATGTTAACTAGCCTTCTTTTTTATGAAACAAAATATGAAATATTTAACCATCATAATTTTAATAATCTCTAGTTGTATTGCAAATGCAGAAGATCAGATTCTTGATAAAGATCAGTTTTTGAAATCTGCTTTAGGTGTTTCGGATTTGCCAATGCATGGTTACATAATAATTAAAGATGATGTAGAAGTGGGCATTAATAATATCTTGAATGATACTTATCATTTACCTGTAATTAAATATTGGAAAAATGGAAATAAAATTGCCTTTATACTTGAAGCAATTGGAAAACATGAGTTTATTACAACAGGCTATATGGTTGAAAATGACAAAATAATGGATGCCAAGGTCCTAGTGTATAGAGAAAATTATGGTTTTGAAATTAAGTATGATTATTTTTTAGATCAAATTAAAGGAAACACTTTAAAAACGAATGGCAAATTAACCAAAAGAATAGCAAATATCTCCGGAGCTACATTGTCTGTTAAATCCATGCGAAGGTTATCTAAACTGTCGCTATTTTTATACTCGAAAATATAATTTTTTATTCAGCATATAAATATTTTCTAAATTCTTTAGAATAATATTTTTCAATAGAGTTATTATTTTTAATAGCTAGTAAAACAGCTAGTTTATTTTTATTTGCAAATTTAATTATATCTTTTAGCGGCATAGCTATTAGCCCGGTAGCTAATGCATCTGCAATTGAGCATTCATCATGAACAACTGTCACAAGCAAATTTAGATTTTTTAGATTATCTGAAGATTTTGGGTTTACAATATGACTTATTTGCTCTCCATTGTACTCTATTGTATCTATATAAGTCCCAGAAGACGCAATGGCTTTGTTTTGAATAGTAACTTCTTCAATAAATTGAGTTGCATTAGACGGGTCATCTATTCCAATAATTATAGGCTCAGATTCATTATATGATTTTATCTCGCCACCAATATTGATTAAAAAGTTTTTAATCCCAAGACTAAATAGATAATCATATATTAAATCAACGGCATAACCTTTAGCAATACCAGATAAATCTAAGTTCATAGGGTAATATTTTTTTTTTATTAAGTTATTCTTTGAAAGAATTATATCCTTATAATTATAATTACGAGATTTATCTAACTTTATATTTAAATTACTATTGAACCCTTTTGCAATATTAATATTTCCTATAGATATATCAAAATAACCATTTGTTAGATCACTAACTTCGTTTGCTTTTGAAATAATGTTATATAAATTTGAAGATATAAGATAATTATTTGTAGAATGTGAAGCATTAAATTTTGATATTTCTGAATTAGAATTGTAGTTAGACGCTGCAATATCAATAAAATCAATAATATTATTAATATTTGATTTGATATTTGAAATGTCGTATTTATTGTCATCTAAAGTTATAAAATATACAGTACCGAATGCATTCCCAGATATCATGGTATGCTGATTATTAGAACAACCTACTAAAGCAGTAAAGAGAAGAAAGAAAATAATATGGGTATTTTTGTAAAATTTCATAAGCTAAAATATTGATTTATATAATTATATCAAAAACTTCTTTAAGTATCTTTTTTATATAATACTAATTATAATTGTAATATGGTTATAAAAATTCACAGATTTTTAGGTATCTTGCTAGTTTTTTTTGTTTTAGTTTTATCTATTACAGGCTCGCTACTTCAACATTCAGAAATATTTAATATTAGACAAAATTATGCTTCAAGTACTTTTGCAAAAAATATTTATAATATCAAACCATGTCAAATATCTTCATTTAAAAAAGAAACAATATGGTTATCAATATGTAATAACGATTTGTATTTTAATGATAGAAAAATTGCTAGCAATGTCAGTAGTGTTTCATCAATAATTAAAGAGAATAGCAATTATAATGTAATGTACGGCAATCATATACTTTTAATAAATGAAGATTCAGAAATTCTTGGTAAAGAACATGTAGAAAACTTGTCTGATAGTAAAAAAAATATAATTTTTAAAAAAAACATCTTAGACAGTAAACTAAAAAAGATTATAGAGGATAAAAGTATAAGTAAAACAATAACTTATGAGAGAATTATTGTCGATATACACACCGGAAGAATATTTGGCTTATTTGGTGTTACGCTTGTTGATTTAGTTACACTTGGAATCATAATTTTGTCACTTACAGGAACATATTCTTGGTTACGGTATAAAAAATTATTCTAAATAAGTGCTATATAAATTTTTTAAATATTAGGATAAACTATTTACTGTGAAAAAAGAAAATACAATATCAGATGAAGAATTATCGCTAATATCTTTAATATCAGGATTAGATAATAGACTAGAAGAATTAGATCATAATATTTCTATGATCTCAGTTGATAGTTCAAAAAATGCTAGTTCAAAAAAACAAGATGATCAATTCAAAGAAAAAATTAATAATATAGAAAATAAAATACTAGAACTAGAAAATATAATAAAAAATGAAAAAAAAGTCACGGGTAGTGTTAATTATTTAAATACTATGCCTTCAAAAAGAGTAATAAATCAAAACAGAAAAGGCAATTTGGCAGCAGATAATTTAAGATTAAAAAGAATTGATACCATAGAAAGAACTTTGAATGACTTAGTTGTAAAATTCAATAATCACTTTGTAGTTTTAGAAAAAAACATAGAAAAAAATGATAATAATACGTCTGAAGATTATTCTGATAATGAAGTAATTTCAAACGAAGAATTTTATACTAGATCAAGGAGGATTTTCTTTGGATTTATTTTTTCTATCTCTATTATATTTTTATTAATAATAGTTTCCACAGGCATAAATATATTTATTTAATACAATAGGAAATAAATTTGAATTTAATTATAAGGTTTTTTTTATTTTTTATTGGTTTTTTTCTTAAAATGTTTAGCTATACACTTTTAACATTTCTTTTTATTATAATTAGCTTACTATTTTTGATATATTTTTATTTTGGAAGTGATATAACTTTAATTATTGAGAAATTTCATCAAACAATTCCACAAGCAATACCAATATAATTTTATTCAATATCTAAAAAGCTTTTTAGTTGCTCTGATCTGCTAGGGTGTCTTAATTTTCTAAGCGCTTTTGCCTCAATCTGTCTTATTCTTTCTCTTGTAACGTCAAATTGTTTTCCGACTTCCTCAAGAGTATGATCTGTATTCATATCTATGCCAAATCTCATTCTTAAAACTTTTGCCTCTCTTGGTGTAAGTGATCCTAATATGCTTCGTGTTGCTTCACCAAGGCTTTCATTTGCAGCTGATTCCATAGGAGTTAAAATATTTCCATCTTCTATAAAATCACCTAAATGTGAGTCTTCGTCATCACCAATTGGAGTTTCCATTGAGATTGGCTCTTTTGCTATCTTTAGTACTTTACGTATTTTATCTTCAGGCATGGCCATTTTAATTGATAGTTCTTCAGGAGTAGGTTCTTTCCCATTTTCTTGAGTCATCTGTCTAGAGATTCTATTTAACTTGTTAATAGTTTCTATCATATGCACAGGAATTCTAATAGTTCTTGCCTGGTCTGCAATAGATCTAGTAATAGCCTGTCTTATCCACCATGTTGCATATGTTGAAAACTTATATCCTCTGCGATATTCAAACTTATCAACAGCTTTCATTAATCCAATATTTCCTTCCTGAATCAAATCTAAGAATTGTAGACCTCTATTAGTATATTTTTTTGCAATAGATATTACTAATCTCAAGTTTGCTTCAATCATTTCCTTTTTGGCTCTTTTAGATTTTGCTTCGCCAATAGACATCTTTCTATTAATTTCTTTAATTTCATTAATACTTAAGCCCGTTTGCTCTTCAATTTTTTGTAATTTTTTTTGTAGTTTTTGTATATCTTCTTTACACTTTTTTAATTTTGTCGCGTATTTTGGTTTACCCTTTAATCTATTTTGAACCCACGATAAATTAGTTGATTGCTCAGTAAAACTTTTTATAAATTCTCTTCTAGGCATTCCAGCTTTGATAGCCAACTTGGAGATATTTTTTTCAAATTCTCGAATTTTTGCTACGACTGATTTTAAATCATACTTTAATTCTGTTAGTAAAACTGGAACAATTCTAAATCTCATAAAGTAGTCAGCAGTTTTTTCCCTAGCTTTAACAAGTTTTTTTGGATCTTTTTTTACCGCAGGTTGATTTGTTTTTTTATAAAGTTTTACTAAATTATCAAAATGTAATTTAGCTTCCTCAGGATCAATACCGGTATCGAGATCAACTTCTTCTTCATCTTCATCTTCGTCACTGGAATCTTTGTTATTATGAGTTTGTATTACTTCATTATCAGCATCTGGGTCAATAAATCCGTTTAATAAGTCGCTTAATTTAAGTCTTTCAACTTCATCGTCTTCTTCTTCTTCAGGTTCAGGCTGATCTATTACCAATGCATAAGATGTAAGTAGTTTTTCAATTGTATTAGGATAAAAAGCTAATGCATGTGTAACTTGATTCAAACCTTCTTCTATTCTTTTTGCAATGCTAATTTCACCTTCTCTAGTTAGAAGATTTACCGTGCCCATTTCACGCATATACATTCTAACTGGGTCTGTAGTTCTACCAAATTCTTGATCAACCGTTGCTAATGCTTGAGCAGCTTCTTCCGCAGCATCTTCATCTGTAGAATCACTATCGCTCATACTTAAAGAGTCCTCGTCTGGAGCTTGCTCTTGAACAACTATCCCCATCTCGGTAATCATGTTTATAATATCTTCAATTTGATCAGAATCTACTATACCAGCAGGAAGATGATCGTTTACCTCAGCATATGTAAGGTACCCTTGCTCTTTCCCTTTGGAAATAAGTTCTTTTATTTTGGTTTGTTGATCTTGAGCTTTTGTCATTTATGCGGAATAACATTAATTTCTAGGAAGTGGATTATACCATATAATTCCATGGATATTTTAAAATTTCTTTGATTTATCATCAATTTCCCTAATTTCTTGCTGAATCTTAGCACTTTTTTTAATGTCAGAAGGGTCTGATTCTTGAAGTTTTTCTTTTAAATAGTTTTTAATAGTTAAACAAATACATGCATGAAATTCCTTGCCAGGAAATTCATAATTCGTAATAGAAATTCTGCTAATTTGCTCTAATATTTTATAGTGGTCACTTTCATGTCTAAATTTTTCTAAAATTCTACCCATATTAATATTATTATCATTTTTTATTAGCTTGATAATAGACTTAAGTATTATAATCCCTTGATTTTTTTCAATTCGAGAGTCATTTACAATACTTTCGTCAACTTCAATATTTGGATTATGCATTAATATTAAAATTGCTTTTTGTAGCGGAGAGGCTGATTTGGTTATTTTTCTTTTTTGAATAATTTCATTGCCTTTATTATCGATTATATATTTTGCTCCAACTTTTTCTTTTAAACTATTTGATATGATAGTTTTTAAAATTTTCGCATTAAGCTTATCCAGAAGCTTATCAACTTTTTGAATGTATTGTGTTTTACCAGCAGCAGTATTTATATCTGATTCAGAAGAAAATTTATTATAAATAAAATCTTCTAAGCTAATTTTTTTATTAACTAATTCATTCCAATGATTTTTACCACCTTTATTAACAATATTGTCTGGATCTTTTCCTTCTGGCAAAAAAACAAAACTTATTACATCGCCATCTTTAATTATAGGCATAATATTTTCTACACCTTGCCAAGCAGCTTTCTTTCCAGCTTGGTCTCCATCAAAACAACATATAATTTCTTTTGTATATTTAAAGCATTGTAAAAGGTTTTCTTGTGTTACAGCTGTTCCTAAAGTTGCAACAGTATTCTTTATATCGGCTTGATGCAAAGCAATTACATCCATATACCCTTCAACAACGTATAATGATTCTCTGGATTCTTTTGTTTGCTTTGCTAAGTTTAAATTATATAAAACTTTTTTTTTGCTAAATAAAGGTGTTTCAGGAGAATTCATATATTTTGCAGCAGGGATTTTCAAGTTTTCTTCTATAATTCTTCCACCAAAAGCAATAGTTTTTCCTGAGACATCATGAATCGGGAACATTATTCTATGGCGAAATTTGTCGTATGTTTTATTTTCTTTTTTTACAATTAAGCCTGCATCAAGAAGATTCAGTTCAGTGTATTTTTTTTCTAAATTTTTTATTAATGCCTGAAAGTTATCATCAGCATATCCTATATTAAATAATTTTGCTGTCTCTCCAGAAATATTTCTATCTTTCAAATAGGATATAGCTTTTTCAGAATTTTTTAATTGTTTTTCAAATTGTTTCTTTGCATCTTCTAATGAATTTTGAATAATTTTTTTTGCTTCAAATTTTTTAGTAGATTCTTTATCTCTCGGAATTTCAATACCTAAAGAATTTGCTATTGTTTCAATTGCCTCAGGATAAGTTTTATTGGAATGATCCATTACAAATCCAATAGAATTACCGTGAGCGCCGCATCCAAAACAATGAAAAAATTGTTTATTTTCACTTACACTAAATGATGATGTTTTTTCGCTATGAAATGGGCACCTTGCCCAGTAGTCATTACCCTTTTTTTCTAACTTTATATAGTTCCCGATTACGTCAACTATATTAACTTTTTCTAGTAAGTTATCTATAAAATCTTTTGGGATATTTTGAGCCATTATTAGGCAGCAACACTTTCTTTATTGAATAAGTCTTCAATTTTTAAATTTTTAGGCTTCACAATTAAAAATTTTTCTAAATATTTATCAAAATCATTAAGAATTATTTGCCCCCACTCACTTTTTGTTTTATTCACATAATCAATTATTGAGTTCTTTAAAAATTTTTCATGTTCTGGGTATTTAATTACATTAATTTTTATAGCTTCTACTAACTCTGGATTATATTTGTCTTTGAAATCACCATCTTCATCAAGGACTATTGCAAAACCACCGGACATACCTGCCCCAAAATTAATACCGGTATTACCTAGAATTATTACAGTTCCATTTGTCATGTATTCACACCCATGATCTCCAACACCTTCAACTATAGCAGTTGCTCCGGAATTTCTAACAGCAAATCTTTCACCTGCAATACCTGAAGCATATAATTTTCCGCCAGTTGCTCCATACATACATGTATTTCCGATAATAACGGATTCTTTTGCTTTATAACTTTTATCCTTAGGTGGATAAACAATTATTTCTCCTGCAGCCATTCCTTTTCCAACATAATCATTTGCATCGCCTTCCAAAATCATGTTTAATCCTCCGGCATTCCAAACTCCAAAGCTTTGTCCAGCAGTACCTTTAAATTTTATATTAATAGGATTATCTGACATGCCGTAGTTCCCATGTTTTCTCGCTATCATTCCAGAAACACTTGCACCAACCGATCTATCAGTATTTTTAATTAAATAATTAAAATTACCTCCTAAATTATTTTCGATTGCATCTTTTAAGTCATTATTAATACTATTTGATAGGATTGCTTTATCCCAAGGCTCATTGCTATCTACTTGGCATACATGTGAAATTTCACTATCAACATTTGCATCAGATATTATTGGATCTATTATTAAATTTTGTGATTTATTATTACTGAGTTCTTTTATTTCAAGAATATCTGTCTGACCAATAACATCAGATAATTTTTTATATCCTAAACTAGCTAAAATTCTTCTTGTTTCTTCAGCAATAAATTTAAAATAATTTATTACCATCTCGTCTTTTCCAATAAAGTGATACTTTCTTAGCACTTGGTTTTGCGTAGCTACTCCTGTTGCGCAATTGTTTAAATGACAAATTCTTAGATACTTGCATCCCATCGCAATCATGGGTCCAGTACCAAATCCAAAACTTTCTGCACCTAGTATGGCTGCTTTTATAACATCAATCCCAGTTTTTAAACCCCCATCAGCTTGGAGTCTTACATTTTTTCTTAAATTATTTGCTCTTAAAGTTTGATGTGTTTCAGAAAGACCCATTTCCCAAGGGCCGCCAGCATATTTTATACTTGATAACGGGCTTGCTGCCGTTCCACCATCATATCCAGATATAGTGATAAAGTCCGCATAGGCTTTTGCAACTCCGGCCGCTATTGTCCCAACACCTGCTTCCGCAACTAATTTAACAGAAACAAAAGCATTGGGATTAACTTGTTTTAGGTCAAAAATAAGTTGTGCTAAATCTTCTATTGAATATATATCATGATGAGGTGGTGGAGAAATTAGTGTTATACCTGGGTTAGCATATCTTAATGTTGCTATAAGTTTATCAACCTTGTCGCCTGGAAGTTGGCCTCCTTCTCCAGGTTTAGCACCTTGAGCAATTTTAATCTGTATTACTTCAGCATTTACTAAGTAATGAGGTGTAACTCCAAATCTTCCTGAAGCAACTTGCTTAATTTTTGAATTTTTATCTGTACCAAATCTTTTATGATCTTCCCCACCTTCTCCAGAGTTTGATCTTCCACCCATTTTATTCATAGCTTGAGCAAGCGTTTCATGTGCGTCTGGCGATAAGGCCCCTAATGACATCCCTGCAGAGTCAAACCTTAAAAGAATTTTTTCAATAGGCTCAACTTCATTAAGAGGTATTGGTTTTCTTGAGCTTTTAAAATCCAACATGTCTCTTATAACCATTTTTTCTCTAGAGTGAACTTCTTGGCTATATTTTTCGTAGTCTTCATACTTACCACTTTTAACAGCATCTTGAAGAGTTTTGACTACATCTGGGTTATATGCATGAAACTCTTCTCCATGAACATATTTTAGTAAACCGCCTTGCCTAATATTTTTTCTTTGGCTCCAAGCAGTTTTTGCAAGTTTAATTTGATCGCTTTGAATATTGTCGAAGGTAGTGCCAGAGATTCTATTTGTAGTATCGCAAAAACATAAATCAACAATTTCATCATTTAATCCAATACATTCAAATAACTGAGAACCTCTATAACTTGCTATAGTCGAGATTCCCATTTTGGATAAAATCTTATATAAGCCTTTATTGATACCTTGCCTATAGTTTCTAGTTGCTTCATAAAATTCTGAATTATGTTCTGATTTTTCAAGTATCATATTATTCAAAGATTGATATGATAAATAAGGATATATTGCAGTAGCACCATAGCCAATTAAAGTCGCACAATGATGAGAATCTCTAGCAGTAGCTGTCTCTACAATAATATTAATTTTTGTTCTTAACCCGTTTTTAATAAGCGCATGATGTACTGCTCCTGTCGCTAGTAAAGCATGTATAGGTAATTTATCTTTTTTAATATTTTTATCACTTAAAATAATAAATACTTTATTATTCTTCGCGGCTTTAATAGCTTCTTTTGTTAAATTAATAATTGCATCTTTTAGTTTTATATCAGCATCATAATTCAAGTCTAAGACTTGATATGTAAATTTTTTATTTTTTAGCTCTTGGAGCTGTTTAAATTTTCTATAAGATAAAATTGGTGATTCTATTGTTAATCTATGGGCATGTTTAGAACCTTCTTCGAAAACATTCAAGTCTGGCCCAAGATATGTCTCTAGCGACATCACATTACTTTCTCTTATTGGGTCAATAGGTGGGTTTGTCACCTGTGCGAATTGCTGTCTGAAATAGTCATATAAAGATCTAATTTCGCTAGATAAAACAGGAAACGGAGTGTCATCACCCATTGAACCGATAGCTTCCTGGCTCAATTTTGAAAGTGGTTTTAAAATTTGATCTTTTTCTTCATATGTCATATTAAACATCTTTTCATACTGTTTAATTTCAATATCATTTAAGAATTCTAATTCTGGAAATTTATCAGGAATAATTTTCCTCATTGATTCTGCGCCACGGTCCATCCATTCTTTATAAGGACATCTTTTCTTCAAAATATTATCAATATCGTGAGAATATAAGATCTTTGCATCAACTGTATCTATTGCAATAATCTGTCCTGGACCAAGTTTACCTTTTTCTACAATATCTTTTTCGTCGTAATCATAAACACCAATTTCAGAAGCAACAGTTATATGGCGGTCTTTTGTAATTATATATCTAGCTGGTCTCAATCCATTCCTATCTGTCACACATGCTGCATATCTTCCATCTGTCAAAACTATGCCGGCAGGACCATCCCATGACTCCATATGCTTTGCATTATATTCATAAAAGGCTTTAAGATCTGAATCGTCTTTAGGTATACTTTTCCAAGCTGGAGGAATAAGAAGTTTAATGGCTTTAAATAAGTCCACACCACCTAAAGTTAATAGTTCTAACATGTTATCAAGACTTTTTGAGTCGGAGCCTCCCATTGAAACTAAAGGCTTTAATTCACTTAGCTCAGGTATTTTTGATGTTTTGAAAATACTAGCCCTAGCTTGCGACCAATTTCTATTTGCCCTAATGGTATTAATCTCACCATTGTGAGCTAGCATTCTAAAAGGTTGAGCAAGGCTCCATTGAGGTGTTGTATTCGTTGAAAATCTCTGGTGAAAAACACATAGTGATGTTTCAAGTTTTTTATTTGATAAATCCAAATAAAATTTTGCAAGATGTTTTGGCATTATCATGCCTTTGTATAAAATAACTTTTGATGAAAAACTTGTGATATAAAATACGTTATCATTTGTTTTTGAAATCAAAATTTCTATTTTTCTTCTAATAACAAGAAGTTTAGATTCAATATCTTTTGGATCTATATTTTCAGGCGGATTTACAAAAGCTTGACTAATATGTGGTAAAGTCTTTAATGCATCTTCGCCGCAAATTTCTTTATTAACAGGAACTTCTCTCCATCCCGCTAATACAAAGTTGTGTTCCTTTAAAACTTTTTCAACTACTTCAATAGAGTTTTTTCTATATTTAATTTCTGGGTTTAAAAAAAACATACCAATAGCAAAGTTTTTAGCTATATTTATTTTTTCTTCATTTGCTATTGATCTAAAAAAGAATTCTGGAATTTTAAATAAAATTCCGCATCCGTCACCCGAGGTACCGTCTGCCCCAACAGCACCCCTGTGAGCTAGTCTTTCTAGAGCTGTTATTGCAGTATTTATTAACCAATGACTTGGTTTGTTATCAATATTTGAGATTAAGCCAAATCCGCAGCTATCTTTTTCAAAGCTTTCATCATATAAACCGGTAATTTTCTTAAACTTGTCTTTCATATTTCAGTAAATTTAGTCATTAATTAATTTACCTATGAATTTGATGATATCTCACCAAACTCTAGGCTTAAAGTTTGGTGCGTTCCTTCAGCGTTACAGCCTACTTCCGTCCTTTCAAAGGATGAACGTACTACATACAGTATAGGACCTGATAGCGTTTCATTCAATAAATATTGAATATTTATACCTAGATATTACTTATATCGCCTCAAATGCTTTTTGATAGCTTAGAATACTCCTGTTGGGCGAATCTATCAGTCATTCCAGCAATATAATCACAAATAACTCTTTCTTTAAACCCAGCATTAATTTTATTCACGTTATAATCGAAATATTCTTTAGGAAGAAGACTTATATCTTCATTGTAATAAGAAAATAATTTTTCAATTATTAAATTTGCACGATTGGTCATTTTTTCAACATCTGGGTGTTTATATAAGTTTGCATATAAAAATTTTTTTAATTCTATATTCGATTTTTTAATTTCTTTGGAAAAGCCAATAATTAGACCACTAAAATTTCTTACATCTTCGAAAGATACAATATTATTATTTTTAATATTAAAACTAGAATTTTCTATTAAATTATTAACTAATAAATTTATGATAGATCTTACAATTTCATTGACAAGTTTTGAGCCTTTTAATTTCGGATATTTTTTTAAAATTTTTAGCATTGCGTCGTTAAATAAAGGAACGTTTTCTAGCTGTTCAATGAAAATTTTTTTTGCCTTAATTCCATCTTGAATATCATGATTATTATAAGCTATTTCATCACAAATATTTGTAAGCTGCGCTTCTAAAGATGATTGTTTTTTTTCAATAAATCTATTTGCTATATAACCTAATTTTTTAGCTCTAGTTTTGCCACATTTTTTCAATATTCCTTCTCTAGTTTCAAAGCACAAATTTAATCCAGGAAAGTTAGCATATTTATTCTCTAACTTTTCTATGATTCTTAAAGACTGAATGTTATGTTCAAATCCACCAAAATCTTCCATGCACTTATTGAGCACGTCTTGACCTGCATGCCCAAATGGTGTGTGCCCCAAATCATGAGCAAGTGATATTGCTTCAGTTAAATCTTCGTTTATTTTTAATGCTCTTGCAGCAGCACGTGCAATTTGAGCCACCTCAATAGTATGTGTTAAACGAGTTCGGTACATGTCTCCCTCATGATTGACAAAGACTTGTGTTTTATATTCTAATCGCCTAAAAGCTGTTGAATGAATTATTCTTTCTCTATCTCTTTGAAATTCTGTTCTAAGTTGGGCCGACTCTTCCTTGTAATGTCTCCCTAAAGTGTTTGATGATTTTAGTGCATAAGATGCTAGGTTGTCTTCAAAATCAACTTGCATGGTCTTTTAGGGCTTTAATAACTTTTTTCTTACTTATGCTGTTAGCGATGTAAGCTTTACCAATACCGTTTGGGAGTATATAAACAATACTATTATCTTTTACTTTCTTATCTAATAACATAGTTTCAAACAGTTTGTTGATATTTAAATCTTTTGGGAGTTTGACTGGTAAATTAAAAGATTCTAATAAATTTTTTATTTTTAAATATTCCGAATTTTTCATCTTTCCTAATTGAACAGAAATCGAAGCAGCAATTAAAAAACCACATGCTATTGCTTCACCGTGTAACCATTTTCCGTAACCTAAATTATTTTCAATTGCATGCCCAAAAGTATGGCCAAGGTTTAATAAAGCTCTAATATTTTTTTCTTTTTCATCTTGCGCAACAATTTCAGATTTAATTTCACATGATCTTTTTATTATTTTTATTAAACTTTGTGTATCATGTTCTTTTATTTTATCTGTATTTTTTTCTATCCAATCAAAAAACTTCTTATCTTTTATAATTCCATATTTAATTACTTCTGCCATTCCTGCATTAAATTGTTTTATTGAAAGTGTTTTTAAATTTTCTGTATCAATAATCACTGCTATAGGCTGGTGGAAAGCGCCAATCATATTTTTACCGAGCTCATGATTGATTCCAGTTTTTCCTCCAACAGATGAGTCGACCATAGATAGCAGAGTTGTAGGTATTTGTATGAAGTTTATACCCCTTTGGTACGTTGCAGAGGCATAACCTGTTGTATCACCAATAACACCTCCTCCAAAAGCTACAAGACAACTATCACGAGAAAATTTATTTTTTAGTAAGTGATTATATATCTTATTGATACTGTCTTGATTTTTAAATTTTTCACCATCCTTTAAAATAATAATATCTTTCTTTAAGCTAGGAGTTTTTATTTTTTTAAGATGAAGTGATTTAATTTTATTATTTGTTACTAAAGCAAATTTTTTTTCTTTAATCTTTGAGAATATACTTTTATCAGATAAAATATTTTTTCCAATATAAATCGGATATGATCTTTTATCTAATTTAACTATTATTTTTTTCATATTTTTCATAGTTTTTAATAATAATTTTTGATATTTTTACTGTATCATAGTTATCAGTACTAATTGTTACATTTGATATTTTTTCATAATGTTTCTTTCTATCATTGATTAAACTTATCATTTTATTTTCTGCATCAACATTATTGATTAAAGGTCTATTTTTGTCATGTTCTGTTCTATAAACTAATTCTTTTATTTCAGCGGTTAAATAAACAACAAAGCCCAATTTCTGAATTATTTTCCTATTTTTTTCAGAAATAATTATTCCGCCACCAGTACCTATCACGGTACTTTTAATATTTGAGATATCTTCTAAAATTTTTTCTTCTCTTTCTCTAAAGCCTTTTTCTCCCTCATGTTCAAATATTGTAGGTATATCTACTCCAGTTTTTTCCTCAATTAGGAAATCTGTATCAATAAAATCAAATTTTGTCATTTTTGATAATTTTTTACCTATTGAGGTCTTCCCTGAACCCATTGGGCCTATAAGAATTATATTGTTTCGTAGTTTAGACAAGATAAATTTTTGTTTTATAGTATTATATAAGATATTAACAAGAAATTTTATCGCCACCAACAAGTATGAGTGTATTTTTTAAAAGAGTGTTAAAACCTACTTATTATATAATAGGTATATTAGCTCTATCTTCCCTAACCTTATATATAGTATTAGCTAGTACCTTGCCCACAGTAGAAGAAATTCAAGATATGAGAATGCAAATTCCAATGAGAGTTTATACTCAAGACAAAAAATTAATAGCTGTATATGGTGAAAAAAAGAGAATTCCGGTCACATATGCTGAAATACCTAATGATTTAAAAAATGCATTTATTGCAGCAGAGGATAATAGATTTTATAGGCATAACGGTGTTGATTATATTGGCTTACTAAGAGCTTTTAAAAGTTTCATTTCTACTGGAAAAGTAACACAAGGCGGAAGCACAATAACAATGCAGGTAGCAAGAAATTTTTATTTGTCTAGAGAAAAAAAGATAATTAGAAAATTAAGAGAAATTTTATTAGCCTATAAAATGGAAAATAATTTAAGCAAAGAAAGAATCTTTGAGCTTTACATGAATAAAATTTATCTGGGTCACAGATCATACGGTGTTGCTGCCGCTGCGCAAGTTTATTATGGAAAAAGATTGTCCGAATTAAGTTTAGCCCAGATGGCAATGATAGCTGGCTTACCAAAAGCACCATCTAGATATAATCCCATAGCTAATGAAAAAAGGGCGTTACAAAGAAGAGACTACGTTTTAAAAAGAATGCTAGAAAATAATTTTATAAGTCAAGATACATACATTACAGCTTATTTGAAACCAGTGACTGCAAGATTAAACACAGCAAGTATTGAATTAAAAGCACCTTATGTTTCAGAAATGGCGCGAACCCAAATGGAAGAAAGGTTTGGTAAAGAAGCTTATACGCAAGGTTATGATGTGTTTACAACTATAGATAGCAAGCTTCAAGAAGCTGCACAAAAATCTTTAAGAAAAAATATTGAAAAGTATGATATTCGGCATGGTTATAGAGGAGCAGAAGCAAAAATAAATTATAATGAATTATTAAATTCTGATTTTGAGTATGATCTCGAAGTCTCGATGAAGAACATAGAAAAATATTTAAAAAATTTTTACGAAATAAACAATAATATTCCTGCAGTAGTATTAAATGTCGACTCAAATAAAATTAAAGTTTATTCGAAATATAATCAATTATTGGAAATTAATATCAAAGAAATAATTTTGAAAAATCAATATTATGATGTTAATTACAAAAAAAGAATTAAAAAGTTCCAAGAAATTTTATCTATTGGTGATGTTATAAGAATAAAGTTAGTTAATAAAAAGTGGTATTTATCACAAATACCAAATGTTAATGGTGCTTTAGTTTCTATAAATTCAAATAGTGGCTCTATTAGTTCTCTTTCAGGAGGTTATGACTTTAGATTAAGTAAATTTAATAGGGTTACTCAAGCAAAGAGACAGCCTGGTTCAAGTTTTAAGCCTTTTATTTATTCAGCTGCCTTGAATAAAGGTTATACCCCAGCGTCTGTGATAAACGATGCCCCAAAAGTTTTTAAAGAAAATACAGTTAGTGGGGCATGGCGACCTAAAAATTATGGGGGTAAATTTTATGGGCCGACAAGATTAAGATATGGTTTAGCTAAATCAAGGAATATGATTTCAATAAGATTGTTAGATAATATTGGAATTAAATATACCCTTAGTTACCTTCAAAATTTTGGTATTAAAACTGATAAATTACCCAAAGATCTTACATTGGCTCTAGGTAGCGGAGAGATAACTCCAATGGAACTTGCAGAGGCTTATTCATATTTTTCAAATGGAGGTTTTGGTATAAAGCCTTATTTGATTGAGCAAGTTAGAAAAAGAAATAATGAGATTATCTATGTAGAAAATCCTGTAAGAGTTTGTAGCAATCCATGTGATTATATGAGTTTGGATACACTGCAGTTTCCTTCAGCAAAGTCTGTAGAAGAAATTACGGAGTTAAGAAATAAGGCTGGTTTACCAAGATTTGCTATGCAGGCATTAGATTCAAGAAATATTTATCAAATGGTAAGTATGCTGAAAGATGTTGTAAAATATGGAACAGCAAAAAAGGCAAAGGTATTAAAAAGGAAAGACATAGCTGGTAAAACAGGTACAACTAATGATCAGAAAGATGCATGGTTCAGTGGGTTTAATAGAGACATAGTTACTATAAGTTTTCTTGGATTTGATAATGGTTTTTCATTAGGAAAAAAAGAATTTGGAAGTACTGCGGCATTACCAATGTGGATTGACTATATGAAAGTTGCATTAAAAAAATCACCAATATCTAATTTGGATGAACCAGAAGGATTGGTCAGTGCGAAAATTGATAGTAAAAATGGTTTATTAGCTTCGCCTGATTCAAAAAATTCTATAACCGAGGTTTTTAGGAAAGAATTTGTTCCAAAAACATTCAGCAAAGAGAATAAGATAAACGAAAAAAAACAAGATGAAATTGAAATAGAAAAATTATTTTAATTTTTATGATATTTTTTACTATATTCTTTAACGTGATCGATTAAAATTTTAAGGTTGTCAGGATTTACATATTGGTCAATACCATGACCGAGATTAAAAATATGTCTATGTCCAAACCCATAATCATCTATTACTTTTTCACCCGAGGCTTTTATAGCTTCTTCTGTACCGTGAAGAGCGCAAGGATCAAGGTTTCCTTGTAAACATATGTTATCACCAGTTATTTTCCTGGCTTTAGAAATATTTGTTGTCCAATCTAAACCAATACCATTACACCCAGACTTTGATATCTGATCTAACCAACCTCCACCTCCTTTTGTGAAAAGAATTATTGGCATATCTTTTGTAAATTTATTCTTCCTTAAATTTCTTATGATTTCTTTCATTGGATTCAAAGAAAAATGTATGTAATTATCTGTATTTAGCAATCCTCCCCATGAGTCAAATATCATCAATATATCGGCACCAGCTTTAGCTTGCATGATCAAATATTCTGAAATTGAATTAATGAGTTTTTTTGTTAACTTGTTAAGCATTTCAGGATTATTAAATACAATAGATCTTATTTTCCTAAACTCTTTTGTAGCTGCTCCTTCAACCATATAAGTTGATAATGTCCAAGGGCTTCCTGAGAAGCCAATTAAAGGCACTTCATTATTTAATTTATTCTTTGTTTGAACAATTGCTTCTGCAACATAATTAAGAGAATCTAAATTTCCATCTGAAAGAGACGAAACATCGTTTATATTATCTAAAGGATTATCAAAATACGGACCTCTATTGTCTTCGAATTTTAAATCAAGACCCATAGCATCTGGAATAGTAAGTATGTCTGAAAAAATTATAGCTGCATCTAGATCAAATCTATTTATCGGCTGGATAGTTACTTCAGAAGCTAATTCTGGTGTTTTACATAGGTCTAAAAAACTTCCAGCAGTTGCTCTTGTCTTTTTATATTCAGGCAAATATCTACCAGCTTGTCTCATTATCCAAACAGGAGTCTTATCAACAGGAATTCCGTTCAAAACATCTAAAATTCTTCTATTTTTTATTGAATTCATAATTAAATCTCAAGAAAGTCTAGAATATTTTCAGCAGCCTCTCTCCCTTCAAAAACTGCGGTAACAACTAAATCTGAGCCTCTTGTCATATCACCACCAGCAAATATTTTATCATTTGTTGTTTGATATAAGTATTCATTATCAATTTTTAAAAGTCCGTTATCTTTTGTTTCTATATTATAATTTTTAAACCATTCAGACGGACTTGGCTGAAATCCAAACGCAATAATCACTTTATCTGCTGGAATAATTTTTTCGGAATTTTTTAGAATTATTGGATTTTTTCTACCCATAGCATCAGGTGGACCTAATTTTGTTTTAACAACTTTAATACCTTCAACTTTGTCTTCACCAACAATTTCTATTGGCTGATAGTTAAACATAAATTCAACACCTTCCTCTTTTGCATTCTTAACTTCTTTTTTAGAACCGGGCATATTTTCTTCATCTCTTCTATAAACACATTTAACGCTATCTGCACCTTGTCTTATTGATGTTCTGTTGCAGTCCATAGCTGTATCACCACCACCTAAAACTATAACTTTTTTGTCTTTCATTGATATAAGATCCGAATCAATTTTCAATTCGTTATTAATATTGGAAATTAAAAAAGGTAGTGCTTCATGAACTCCTTCAAGATTTTCTCCTTTAAAATTTCCTTTCATAGGCTTATAAGTTCCCATGCCTAAAAATATTGCATCATGAGAATCATATATGTCTTGGAAATCAATATCTTTACCAACTTCAGTATTTAAAATAAATTCAACTCCCATGCCTTCTAAGATTTCTTTTCTTTTTTCTACAATATTTTTATCAAGCTTAAATGGAGGAATACCAAAAGTTAATAAGCCACCTATTCTTGAATATTTATCATATATTTTTGCCTTAACCCCATTTCTTGTGAGTATGTCTGCGCACGCTAAACCTGCTGGACCTGCTCCAATGATAGCAACAGTTTTATCAGTTCTGATAACTTCTGACATATCTGGTTTCCAACCTAGTCGGAAAGCTTCATCAGTAATATATTTTTCAATTGAACCAATAGTTACTGCACCAAAACCATCTTCTAAAGTACAAGCTCCTTCACATAATCTATCTTGAGGACAAATGCGGCCACAGATTTCAGGCAGTGAATTTGTTTTATGAGACATTTCAGCTGCTTCTATAATTTTTCCATCACGAATTAAATCTAACCAAGTTGGGATATAATTATGTACGGGGCATTTCCATTCACAATAAGGGTTACCACAGTTTAGACATCTTCCTGCTTGTTCTGATGCTTTATCGGCTGGGAAGTTTGAGTATATTTCGTCATATGTATAAATTCTGACTTCTGCTTTTTCTACAGCAGGCTCCTCTCTTTTGATGTCCAAAAATTGCATTGCGTTTTTCATACTCATACCAACAATTTGTTAAATAGAGTTTGATGATGTCTCACCAAACTCTAGATTAAAGTTTGGTGCGTTCCTTCAGCTTTTTGCTTACTTCCGTCCTTAAACTTAGGATGAACGTGTTTCTATGTAATTGTTTATTATAGAACTAACAGGTTAAGCATTCAATAGAAAGGAAGTCATAAGGACTTGAATATAACTTATATGATATTTAAGATAGTTTTTCTTTGACAAATTTGCTAGCAAAACCCATATCTGCTCGGTTATTAGAACGTTTTTTTAATTCACCCATAACTTCACCAATTTGACTCATTTGTTCAATAGATTTTTCTTTCATAATGTCTTCGATCATTTTTTGGACTTCTTCTTGAGACATATCCTCAGGAAGATATTCTTTAAAAACAGATAGCTCAAACTCTTCTTGTTCAGCAAGATCAGTTCTGTTTGCTTCTTTATAATGAGTTAAGGACTCTTTACTTTTTTTTGAGAGTTTTTTAAGAATTTCAAAAATATTTTCATCTGTTAATGCTTTTCTAGTTTCAACTTCTTTATCTAAAATTGCCGAAAGAATTAGTTTGATAGCACCTAGTCTTTTTTTGTCACCACTTTTCATAGAAGATTTTTTATCTTCAGTGATTTTAATTTTTAAGGGAGAAATAGTTTCTTGAGGTTTTGACATTAATAAAGTTTAATTCTTCTACCAGTCGCAGTTCTATTTGTTCTTTTATGAACTCTTTTTACTGCCGCCGCTGCTTTTCTTTTTCTTACAGAAGTTGGTTTCTCGTAAAATTCCCTTTTTCTAATTTCTGTTAAAACTCCAGCCTTTTCGCATGCACGTCTGAATCTTCTGATTGCAATATCAAATGGCTCGTTTTCTTTTACTTTAATACTTGGCATAATTTACCTTTAATTATTTAGTGGTGTGATTATACAGCTGTATGAACAAAAATCAAAACAAAGTGACTATATTATGCTGGTTTTAGGTATCGAAACATCTTGTGATGAAACTGGTTTGGCTCTTTACGACTCAGAAAAAGGTCTATTAGCAGATGAGCTTTTCAGTCAAATCGATATCCATCAAGAATATGGAGGTGTAGTTCCAGAGCTGGCTTCAAGAGATCATGCTGATAGAATATTACCTTTGTTAAAAAATCTTTTTAAGAGTATAAATAAATCATTGGATGATATTGACCTAATAGCTTATACAGCTGGACCTGGTCTTAAAGGATGTTTATTAGTTGGCTCTACTTTTGCAAGGTCTTTAGCTTATATTACGGACAAACCAATTATCTCGATTAACCATGTTGAAGCTCATTTATTAGCGCCATTCATGGAATATTCAGAATTGTCTTTTCCTTTTTTTGGTCTGTTAATTTCGGGAGGACATACAATGATCGTTGATGCCAAAAGTATTGGTGAATATGAGATTATGGGAGAAACACTAGATGATGCCGTGGGCGAGGCTTTTGATAAAAGTGCAAAATTAATGGGTTTAGATTACCCAGGAGGACCATTAATTGAAAAGCTAGCAAAGGATGGTGTTGAAGGCAGTTATAAATTTCCAAGGCCAATTTTAAATAAACCTAATTGTAATTTTAGTTTTAGTGGTCTAAAAACACATATTATGCTGACATGGAAAGCATCTAAAAAAACCAAGCAGGATCAAAAAAATATTTCTTTAGAGTTGCAAAATGCTGTTGCAGATTGTCTGGTTGGAAAATTAAAACGTGCTCATAGTGAAAAAGGTTACTCATCTATTGTTATTTCCGGTGGTGTTAGTGCTAATCAATTTATAAGACAAAAAATAACTAACTTTTCTGAATCAATTAACGCAAAAGCTTATTATCCAACTAAAAAATTCTGTACGGATAATGGCGCAATGATTGCTTATGCAGGTTATAAGAAACATGAGGCTGGGCAAATATATGATTTGCAAGGTGAGGTAAAACCAAGATGGCCGCTAGATAAATTGAACGAATATTTATAATGGTAAATCAAGATTTTACAAAACGTATAGCTGTTAATTCGGAAAATGAGACATGGCATAAATCACCATCAGATGGTGTCGAACGTTTATATCTTGAAAGAGATGATGGTGGAGAGTCTGCAGTTGCTACGACAATAGTGCGTTTTTCTCCAGGCAGTAAATTCGATGAGCATGCTCATGATGGTGGAGAAGAATTTATCGTTTTAGAAGGAACTTTTTCAGATGAGTTTGGATCTTACCCAAAAGGTACTTATGTAAGAAATCCAATGGGATCGTTTCATAATCCTTACAGTGAATCTGGCTGTGTTTTATTTGTAAAACTTCGACAATTTCAAACTGATGATCTGGAGCAAGTCAAAATTAATACCAACAAAGAACCTTGGCTTCCTGGTCTTGTTGACGGTTTATCAGTTATGCCATTACATCATTTTAATACAGAACATGCTGCTTTAGTAAAATGGGCTCCCAATACAATATTTAATCCTCATCAGCATTGGGGTGGCGAAGAGATTTTAGTTTTGGAAGGTGTGTTTCATGATGAGTTTGGCGCCTACCCAAAAGGTTCATGGTTGAGGAGCCCTCACCTAAGTCAACACACGCCTTTTACGAAAGAAGAAGGAGCGCTTATTTTTGTAAAAACAGGGCATTTAAATTAATTGACATAATCCAGTATTTAAAGTACTTTTAGATTATGTACGAAATCAAAAACAAATCTATAAAACGTGGCGGGAAAAGATCAGGTGCTGGACGTAAGAGTCTTTACG
>CAJXAV010000008.1 GCA_913050095.1 uncultured Gammaproteobacteria bacterium | reverse complement strand
GATTCGAACCCCCGACATCCTGCTCCCAAAGCAGGCGCGCTACCAGACTGCGCTATACCCCGAATACCTGTATATTATACGAGAAAAAAAAGAATAACTTCATCAATTTATAAGTTAATCAACATGATATTTTTCTAGATGAATGGTATTCTAATCAAAAAAAACAGACATACAAGGACAATAGCGTTTAAAAATGAAAAAACTTATCAAATATCTCGCTCTAATGGCAATAATCTTTATAAATAACGGAGTAAATGCAGAAATGACAACAAATACAATAATTACCATCAAGACAACATCGGGCGATATTAAATTAGAATTATTTGATGATAAAGCACCCGCAACATCTGAAAATTTTAAAAAATATATTAAATCAGGTTTTTTTACAAATACTATATTTCATAGAGTAATTAAAGATTTTATGATTCAAGGTGGCGGTTTTACTCAAGATATGAAAGATAAAGACACTTTTAAACCAATACAAAATGAAGCAAATAATATGATAAGTAATGCAAGAGGGACTATAGCAATGGCTAGGACAAATGACCCGCATTCGGCAAGTTCACAGTTTTTCATAAATCTTAAAGACAATACTTTTTTAGATTTTAAAAGTGAAACTATTCAGGGCTGGGGTTACTGTGTTTTTGGAAAAGTTATTGAGGGTATAGAAACCATAGATAAAATTGCTTTAGCAGATACAGGAAGCTATGGGCCTCATCAAGATGTCCCCAAAGATCCAATAATAATAAATGAGGTAATTATTGAATAAAAATGAATAACATTTATTTTATTTCAGATATACACTTAGATCCAAAAAATTCAGAAGTTACAAATAAATTCATAAATTTTATAACAAATAAAAGCTGTGACATGAAAGAACTTTATATTCTTGGAGATTTGTTTGAATTCTGGATCGATGATAAATACGATATTACTCAAAATAATTTAATAATAACTACGCTAAAAAATATTGTTAAAAATGGAACTAAGGTATTTTTAACTCATGGCAATAGAGATTTTTTAATTGGAAATAAATTTTCTGAGATAACACATATTAAAATTCTTCCGGAAAATTATATTTTAAACCTTGGTGAATCCAAAATTTTAATAACTCATGGAGATCTCTTGTGCACAGATGATATTGATTATCAAAAATTTAGAAAATTTATTAGAAATAAAATAACTTTAAAAATTTTTAATTTACTTAGTAATAATTTAAAAACAAAAGTTGCCTCGTATTTAAGAGGAAAAAGTGAAAAAATTACTTCTCAAAAACCTGAAAATATTATGGATGTCAACCAGGAAACTGTTTTAAGTTTTTTTAAAAAATTTAAAACGAATGTTATTATACATGGACATACACATAGAAAAAATATACACGAAACTAGATTAAATGATCAAGATTATACTAGGTATGTACTTGGCGACTGGCATAACGCTCCTAGTTATATTATTTTTAAAAATAATAAAATTGAGTTATTTGATATTTAGTAAATTAACTATATTTTACCCAATTTCCTCTTTATTTTTTAATCGCAAGAATTAAATCCATAACATTTGTTCCTGTTGGGCCTGTTGTAACTAAAGCGCTAGATTTTTCCAAGAAGTTACCTGAGTCTGCATTCTTAAGATATATTTTATAGTCTAAATTATTATTGATACCAGTATCTATTGTGCTTCCATCTACTAAGCCACCTGCATCATTTGTAGGGCCGTCTGTACCGTCTGTTCCTGCTGAAAGAAAAATTATATCCTTATTTTTAATCTTTTCAGCCATTAGTAAAGCTAATTGCTGATTTCTTCCGCCTCTCCCAGGATTTTCAGGAAGTTGTACTGAACTCTCTCCACCCCAAATATGTAGGCCTTTTTCGCAATTATCAAGATGCTCTGAAAAATAGTTAGCTAAATCATTAACATCTCCCTCTATAAACTTATCATGCATAAATGTATTATAGTTGAGTTTTTCTCCATGGGTCTTACATGCTAATTTTGCGTCATCTAACTTGGCTATAATATGAGTATTAATATTAGAAAATTGGTTAATGTCTGGGCAACTTATTGGGTTAACAGAATTTAATTTTTCTATGATGTCATCTTCATATTTATCAAAATTAATTTTTACATCATCATGTGACAATGGACCTGATGCTATTATTTTTGGGTCGTCAAAAGGAACATCAGATATAGTTAAAACAATTGTTTTTCTTTTCTTTAAAAAACTAGCCAACTTTCCACCTTTGATTTGTGAAAAATGTTTTCTAATAGCATTGATATCATTTATATTGTAGCCCCTTGATAAGAGAGCATCAGTTAATATCATTAATTCATTCAAACTAAAACCATCGACAATTAATTCAACTAAGCTAGATCCACCACCTGACAATAAAAATAAAAATTGGTCATCATCTTTTTTTGTATTTATAAATTTTATTAGTTCAATACCACACTCTATACTTGTTAATGATGGGGTTGGGTGATCAGATTCCAAACATTTTACATTGTTATAACTCTTTAAATCTGACTCAAGATGATCTCTTTTAGTTATTACCAGCCCTGATTGTATTTTTATATTTTTATCCTCAAGAGCTGCTAAAGCCATAGAGCTTCCTGCTTTTCCTAATGAGACTAAATTTAAATTACCTGAAATTTTATTTTCATCTAAATATTTTTTTACGGCGTTGTATCCTAAAACTCTATCCACGCCAGCCAAAAAGATCTCTTTTATATTATTTTTATCATCCATATTTTTATTTAATTTGAAATGTAAACTAGTGTATTAATGATATCTCTATTGCAAAGGTCTATAATATCATTATTGCCCATTCTAATACATCCGTGTGATGCCTTCTCACCTAATTTTGCTTCCTCATGTGTTCCATGTATATATATGTATCTTTTAAAACTATCTAAATTAGATCCTTTATTTTTTCCAGCTTCTAATCCTTCTAACCAAAGAATACGTGAGGAGATGATATCATCTTCTAAGAAAATTTTATCCTCTTCAATTTTTAATTTATGTTGTGTTGGTTTTCTATTTTTAAATATTGTATATATATCTTCGTTCTCTCCAATATATTTTTTTATTATATGAGCTCCAAGAGGAGTCTTGTAGCTGCCTTCAATTGACCCTTCTCCATATTTTGAACTTGATATATTGTATTCTTTAATTTTTACAAAATCCTTATATAAGATTAAATTCTGATTGGGAATACTAACAAATATAAAAAATTTTTTATTAGAGTTTTTTTCTGAAAATTCGGAATATATTGACCTTAAATCTTTCATTATTTTTTATTTTAAATAAAATCAATTACGTAGAATGTCTTTTTTTTTCGAGATCTTGAAAGTATTTATCGTTTACATCAGTTAAATAATTGCCAGTAAAAACTGAGGTTTCAAATTGATTTATACTTTGATTGCCTGCTTGTACTGCATATACTAAATCATCAAGATTTTGATAAATTAATTTATCTGCTCCAATTTCATTACATATTTCTTCAGTATTTTTACCATTCGCTATTAAATCATTTTTACTTGGCATATCTATACCGTAAATGTTTGGATATCTTATTGGAGGAGATGCTGAAGCAAAATATACTTTTTTTGCACCTGAGTCTCGAGCCATTTGAACTATTTCCCTAGAGGTTGTTCCTCTAACAATTGAATCATCTACTAATAAGACATTTTTGTCCTTAAATTCTGAAACCAAAGGATTTAATTTGTATCTAACAGATTTTTTTCTTACCGCTTGGCCTTGCATTATAAATGTTCTTCCAATGTATCTATTTTTGATCAAACCTTCTCTGTAATTTTTATTAAGTCTAATTGCCATTTCCAATGCAGCAGTTCTACTTGTATCTGGTATTGGAATTATCACATCAATATCGTTATCAGACCATTCTCTTAAAATTTTATTAGCAAGCTGCTTACCCATTCTCATTCTGGCTTCTTGAACATTAATTCCATCAATTATTGAATCTGGTCTTGAAAAATAAACATACTCAAATATACATGGCGTTAAATTTAATTTTTCTGAATAAATTGACTTGTGCAACTTGCCATTTGTATCTATAAAGATTGACTCTCCTGGCTCTAAGTCTCTTACTGTTTCATATCCTAACAAATCTAAAGCCACACTTTCAGAAGACACAATATAACTATAACCACTTGAATTCTTTTTCTTGCCTAATATTAAAGGTCTTATTCCATGAATATCTCTAAACGCCGCTAGACCGTAACCAGCTATAAGAGCTACTACGGCATATGCTCCTGAGCATCTTTTATGAACACCGTTTATTGCGCTAAACAAATCAGAAACCTTAAAACTATGAGAATCAACATTTAATAATTCATGCGCAAATATATTTAGAAGCACTTCTGTATCAGACTGAGTATGAATATGCCTCCTATCATTTACTAATAATTCTTGCCTTAAAGATTCTGAGTTATCTAAATTTCCATTATGCGCAAGTGCAATACCATATGGCGAATTTACATAAAAAGGTTGAGCTTCATCAGTTCCATGGCTTCCGGCTGTAGGATATCTTACGTGCCCGATTCCAAGATTACCTTGCAAATCTAGCATATCATTTGTATTAAAAATATCATTTACCAGGCCTTTAGCCTTTTTTTGATACAGATTATTGTTAAAGCAAGTTGCAATCCCAGCGGAATCCTGCCCTCTATGCTGTAGGACTGTTAAACCATCAAATAAACTCTGATTTACAGAGTTATCATCAACTATACCAATGATTCCACACATTCTGTAATTGTACACCAAATTTAAAAAAATAATCTAGAAAGAATGAATTATTATCAAAGTCATATATATAATCTAGATTATTATAAAATGTCATTATAAATAGGAAAACTCCAAAAATAATAAAACCATTAATCAAGCCAAATATAAAAGCAAATAACCTATTAATTACATTTATACCAATAGAACTACTATGATTTAAAAAAATATTAAAAATGACATATAAAGTAAAAGTTGTAATAACATATATTGAGAAAATGCCGATGAATAAAATAATATTAGGATGAAAATTACCGGAATTTAAATTTATTAATTCAATTAAAAATTTACCAAAAAAAATAGCGTACCCGTAACTTAAGAACAATAATAAGAAATTATTAATAAAAGATTTTAATTCTTTTTTAAAGCCTCTAAAAAATCCAAGAATAGCAAAAAATAACAAAAAAATTAAGATAATAAAATCCAGCATATATATTCCATAAAAAAAATTTTTCAATAATTTGATTCGATAATAAATGAATTTTTAAATTCTTCTTTATTAATGATATCTAAAAATATTTTTTTTGTTTCTGAAGATGAAAAAAATGGACCAATGTTCACGGTGTAAAAAGATTTATTTTGTTTATTAATTTTTAATAAAAAAGATTTTTCTTTAATATATTCTAACTTTTTAATTAATTTAAGAGCATTTTGTTTTTCTACAAATGAACCAGCCCTTATAACCCAACTTGTTTTTTTGTCATTATTGTTTAATTCTTTTAAATCTTTTACTTGTTTGCTTGAAATTATTATTTCTGAATTTTTTTTTGTAAGTAAATTTTCTTCTTCTATATTTTTTATTTTATCAGTATATTTAAATTCAATATCATTTTTAGTTTCTATATTAGTGTATTTTAATTCAGATTTTCCTGAACCATTAAAAAAAATTGGAGTTATTATTACAGCTAAAGTAATTAGGATAAAGACACCTAAAATTCTATTTTTTTGATTTTCGTTCATATTTGTTTATTTTTGTTTAAATATTTTTTTAATATTGGCGCAATTGTATAGCTGGAACCAAAAACAACTATAATACCGCCTTCTTTTTTAGCTATTTTAACAGCACTATTATATGCATTATCTATACTATCATAATCCATTATCTTTTCTTCAATGAAAAAATTATTTTCTTTTAAATGGTTAACTGGTAGAGCTCTATCATTCATACTTTCCGAAATATGCCAGCTTTCAAAAATATTTTTTAATGGATTTAGTATTTTATCAACGTCTTTGTCTTTTAGAACACTAAATACTGCATGATATTTTTTTTCTGGGTAGTACCTTTGAAGGTTATTTTTCAGTGTCATTATACTTTGCTCGTTATGAGCTATATCTAATATAATATTTGGTGAGTTTTTAAATATTTGGAATCTTCCAAATATTTGTGATTTTTTTAACCCAATATTTATTTTTTTTTCATTAAATAATATATCTTTTGAAATATAAATTGCTTGTATAGCCGCAGCGGCATTGAAAATTTGCTTTTCTCCCTTAATTCCTGGGTAATCAAATTCAATTTCTAATCCATTATTGTTTGTAAATAACCATTTTTTGTCAGATATTATGTCGAATGAAAAATTATTACCCAATATATTTAAATGTGATCCTATATCTTTTGAATATTTTTTGACAGACTCTTGAATGTCTTTATAACCTAAAATTGTTGGCTTATTATTTCTCATTATTCCTGATTTTTCATATGCTATTTCCTCTAAATTATTCCCAAGAATTGCGGTATGATCAAAGCCTATATTTGTAATTATTGATACATCTGGTTCTATAATATTTACCGCATCTAATCTACCTCCAAGACCAACTTCTAGCACAAGAACATCAAGATCTTTTTCAGAAAATATTATAAATGCTGCAAGAGTGCTAAATTCAAAAAATGTTAAAGTTATATCTTTGCGAATTTTTTCTATCTTTTCAAATGCTTTACAAATTTCTTTAGTAGAGGAATTTATTTTATTTATTTTAATTCGTTCATTAAAATCTAATAAATGTGGAGATGTATATGAACCAACATTGTAGCCACTTTCTACAAGAATTGACTCTAATATTGCTACTGTTGAACCTTTTCCATTTGTTCCAGCAACTGTAAAAACTTTTGGTTTAATAGGAAAAATATTTAATTGCTCAGCAACTTTTTTCATTCTGCTAAGATTAAAATCCATATTAGTTGGATGTAAATTACACTGCCACTCAATCCACTGATCTAATGTAAAATTCTTCAATTCTTTTTCTTAATTTAATTTTCAATTGATCCTGATTTATTTACAGGGTTATTTATTAACGTCTTAATTAGATTTGTTATCTCTAATTTCATATTTCTTCTATCAATAATCATATCTATGGCGCCATGCTCTAATAAAAATTCACTTCTTTGAAAACCATCTGGCAAAGTTTCACGAACTGTTTGCTCAATTACTCGTGGTCCGGCAAAACCTATTAGTGCATTTGGTTCAGCTATATTTATATCTCCTAACATTGCTAAGCTTGCTGAAACACCACCCATTGTAGGATCTGTTAAAACCGATAAAAAAGGAACTGACTTTTTTTTCATATCAGCTATTACACTTGATGTTTTAGACATTTGAAATAATGACACCAGTGATTCTTGCATTCTTGCGCCACCACTTGCAGAGAAACAAATGAAAGGTATATTTTTTGCAATTGACTCTTTAGCTGCTCTTGTAAATTTTTCGCCGACTACGGAGCCCATAGATCCACCCATAAACGAAAACTCAAATGCGGCAACTATAACTTTAATTCCGTTAATTTTTCCTTCCATTACTAACAAAGCATCTTTCTCGTTTGTAGATTTTTGTGCAGCACTTATTCTATCTTTATATTTTTTACTATCTTTAAATTTTAAAAAATCTTTTGATGATAGTTTTGAAAATAATTCCTTTTTTTCATCAGGGTCTAAAAATATATCTAGCCTTTCGCGTGCTTTAATTCTCATGTGGTAACCACAATTAGTGCAAACATATTGATTTGATACTATATCCTCTCTATATAAAACAGTTTGGCAGCTCAAGCATTTTTCCCAAACTCCTTCAGGAATTACTTTCTTATCTTTGCTAGAATCTATTCTTATTCTAGAGGGCATGAGTTTTTCAAACCAACTCATGACCTATTTCCAGCAGTTAATTCATCATCAAGTTTTAAACGTATTGGTCTCATAAGATTAATTATATCATTATTTACTTTGATTTTATTATTTTGCTCTCTCTCAATAATATTCACAATTGCGCTTCCAATAACTATGCCATCTGCGTCCTTCGATAGAGTTTTTGCAGTATCTGCATCTTTTATTCCAAAACCAACTGCAAGCGGTAAATTAATTTCTTTTTTAATTATCTTTAATTGTTTCGATGTTTTTTCAATATCCAGACTAGCAGCTCCAGTTACTCCTTTTAAGGATACGTAATACAAAAATCCAGAGGCATATTTAGAAATTTTTTTGATTCTGTCTACTTTTGTATTTGGGGCAACTAAAAAGATACTTTCTAAATTATAACTTTTAAAAACAGCTACTACTTCTTCAGCCTCTTCATGAGGCAAATCTACAACTAATACTGCATCAACACCTGCTTTACTCGCTGATTTAGCAAACAAATCATAGCCCATGCGCTCTATTGGATTCAAATAACCCATTAATACAACAGGAGTTTTATCATCTTTTATTCTAAAATTTTTTACTAGATTAAAAATATCTGAGCATGATACATTATTCTTCAATGCTCTTTCGCAAGCTTTTTGAATTGTTGGGCCATCTGCCATAGGGTCTGAGAACGGAACGCCAAGCTCAATAATATCAGTACCAGAGTCAACAAGCGTATTCATAATACTGAGACTATCTGAGATAGATGGGTCTCCAGCCGTAATATATGATATTAAAACGGTTTTACTTTCACTTCTTAAATTTTCAAATTTTTTGCTAATTCTACTCAAATCTCTATACCTTCTATCTTTGCCACAGTATTTAAATCTTTATCTCCTCTACCAGATAGGTTTATAACAATGTTCTCACCTTTTTTCATTAATTTTGCTAATTTAATTGCATAGGCTACAGCATGGCTTGTTTCTAAAGCTGGAATAATTCCTTCAACTTTTGATATTTCATGGAAAGCTTCTAGCGCTTCTTCGTCTGTAGCAGACTTATATTGCACTCTTCCCAAATCTTTTAACAAAGCATGTTCTGGACCAACGCCCGGATAATCCAGGCCTGCAGAAATACTATGGGTTTCTATTATCTGCCCATTTTCGTCTTCTAATAAATATGTTCTGTTACCATGTAAAACACCAACTTTTCCTTTATTTAATGGCGCAGAATGTTTTTCTGTTTCTAATCCATCACCAGCAGCTTCAACACCATACATTTTTGACTCACCATCTATAAACGGATAAAAAAGACCTATAGCATTTGATCCGCCACCAACACAGGCTACCAAAGCATCTACTTTTTTATCAATATCATTCATTTGATCTATTACTTCTCGACCTATAATAGCTTGGAAATCTCTTACCAATTCAGGATAAGGAGATGGTCCCGCAACAGTGCCAATTATATAGAAGGTATTATCTACATTTGTAACCCAATCTCTTAAAGCTTCATTTAAGGCATCCTTGAGTGTTTTTGAGCCGGATGTAACTGGTACAACTTCTGCACCAAGTAATTTCATTCTATAAACATTTTGTGACTGGCGGTATATATCTTGTTCGCCCATGAAAACAACACACTCCATTCCCAATCTTGCAGCAACAGTTGCCGAAGCAACACCATGTTGTCCTGCTCCAGTTTCCGCAATGATTCTTGTTTTGCCCATTTTCTTAGCCAATATTGCTTGACCAATAGTATTATTAATTTTATGCGCACCTGTGTGGCATAGATCTTCCCTTTTTAAAAATATATTTGCTCCATTAATTTTTTTTGTTAATCTCTCAGCAAAATATAATGGTGTTGGCCTTCCTACATAATTTTCATATTCGTCATAAAGCTCTTTTAGAAATTCTGGATCTTTCTTTAAAAGATGGTATGTTTTTCTTAAATCAGTTAAAGGCTCAATAAGAGTTTCTGCAACAAAAGTTCCGCCAAATATTCCGTAATGGCCATTCTTATCAGGGTAGCCATAGCTTGAAAGATTGAAATCGTTTAAATTTTTATTTTGACTATTTTTCATTTTTTACTTTTTGTATAAATTCTTTTATTAATTTTAAATCCTTTACCCCATCACAAGATTCTACTCCGCTGCTTACATCAACACCATATGGTAAAAATACTTTAATTGCATCCTCTACATTATCACAATTAAGCCCTCCGGCAATTATAATAGGTTTTTTTGTGTTGAAATGATTTTTTGACCAATTAAATGTCTTACCAGTTCCTCCGATTCCGTCACCGTCATGACTATCAACAATAAAAGCGCTTGAGTTTGGATATATTTCATCTAAAGAACTAAAATCATTATTTCGTTCTGATATTCCTTTAAAATATGGCAAATTGTATTTAATACAATAAGAATCTAATTCATTACCATGGAATTGGACAATATCTATATCTAAACTATTTATTATAGAGGAAACATATTTTTCATCGTCATTTGAAAACAAAGCTACAATTAATGTTTTTTTACTTAAAGATGAAATAATTTCTTTGGCTTTTTCTATAGTAATGCATCTTTTACTTTTTTCGCAAAATACTAAACCAATATAGTCCACGCCACTTTTTTCTGCTTCCAATGCAGTGGTAACGTCTTTAATCCCACAAATTTTTACTTTTACTTTTTTCACAATCGTAATTTAACTGTATTTTGGATAATTTATATTTTTTTCTAAATTATACTTTAAATCATATTCTATATTAACCAAATATAAACCATTTGCGGGAAACTGCTTCCCAGCATTTTTTCTGTCTTTAGAAATAATCAAATTTTCTATCCAATTTATATCTTTTTCTCCTGAACCTACTAGAACTAATGAGCCAACTAGATTTCTTACCATATTATATAAAAAAGAATTTGCGTTAATATCTATATACATAAAGTCATTTTCTCTTTTTACAATTATATCATTTATCTTTCTAATCGGTGATTTTGATTGACAATGAGCAGATCTAAAACATGAAAAATCTTTTGTACCCATAATAGTTTTCGCAGCTTCTTGCATTTTAATTTCATCTAATACATTTAAAAAATACCAGCAAACTTTATTCCTATTTAAACAAGGCTTAACTTTGTTATTATATATAATGTATCTGTATGATCTACTTAATGCAGAAAATCTTGCATGAAAATTATCATCCATAAATTTTATATAATTTATTCTTATATCGTTTGGTAAAAGCGAATTTAACCCAAGAAGCCAATTTATTTCTGATCGTTTTATATTTGTATCAAAGTGCGCAATTTGTCCTGTTGCGTGAACACCAGAATCAGTTCTTCCGCCTACATGTAATTTCACTTCTTCTTGTGTGAATTCAAATATTGCTTTTTGTATTTTACCTTGAATGGTATTAGGGTTTTTTTGCTCCTGCCAACCGTAATAATTTTTTCCATCATATTCGATAGATAGTAAGATTCTCATAAAATATATTACAAATAATCTTTAATTAATAATTCTGCAATTTGAATACTATTATAAGCAGCGCCTTTTCTAATATTGTTACTTACAACCCACATATTAATACCATTTTTTATTGAAATATCCTCTCTGACTCTTCCAACAAAAACATCATTGCTATTTTCGCATTCATTTGCAGCGCATGGATAACCACCATTTTTATGCTCATCAACCAAAACAACATTACTATTTTCGCTGCTTAAAATATTTTTAACTTCATTAGCAGTAATATTTTCTTCTAATTCCAAATGAACTGCTTCCGAGTGACCATAAAATACTGGTACTCTTACAGTTGTTGGATTAACCTCTATATTACTATCTAAAATTTTTTTAGTCTCCCAAACCATCTTCATTTCTTCTTTGGTATAACCGTTATCCATAAATTTATCAATCTGTGGGATCACATTAAAAGCAATCTGTTTTGGGTAAACTTCACTTACTAATTTCTCGTTATTAACAAATGCTTGCACCTGTTTTTTTAATTCTTCTACCGCAGAATTACCCGAACCAGAAACAGCTTGATAAGTACAAACATTGATTCTTTTGATTTTACAAACTTCATGTATTGGTTTTATAGCAACTAACATTTGAATAGTTGAGCAATTTGGATTAGCTATTATTCCTGTTTCTTTATATTTTGAAATCTCGTTACTATTAACTTCTGGCACAATTAGTGGAATGTTATCTTCATATCTAAAAAAAGATGTATTGTCGATTACTACAGCATTATTTTTTGTTGCAATAGATGCATATTTTTTAGATATTTCTCCCCCTGCAGAAAAAAGGGCGATATCTGTTCCCTTAAAATTAAATTCTTCTAGTGAATCTATTTGATATTTATTTCCTTCAATAGTAATAATTTTTCCTTTTGATTTTTTGCTCGCAAGCAAATATAAATTATCTATGGGAAATTTCCTTTCTATTAATATTTTAATCATCATTTGGCCAACGGCACCAGTTGCACCAACTACTGCAATATTATATTTTTTACTCATTATTTTTCACCGCTTAATTTTTCTAAAATACAGTCACCCATAGATTGTGTAGATATATAATGTCCATCTATCGAAATATCTTTTGTATATTTTTTATCTTTCAAAACTAATTTTACTGCATTTAAGATACAATTATATATATCTGGTCTTTCAAATGTATGCTGGAACATCATTGCTACTGATAAAATTGTTGCAATTGGATTAACAATATTTTGCCCTGCTATATCTGGTGCTGATCCATGAATTGGCTCATATACCCCAAAATTTTTTTCGTTTAAAGAGGCTGACGGTAACATTCCAATAGATCCAGTTAAAACAGATGCTATATCTGATAATATATCTCCGAATAAATTTTCAGTAACAACAACATCAAACTGTTTTGGATTTTGAACTAACTGCATAGCTGCATTGTCTACATACATATGAGATAAATCTACATTTGGATAATTTTCAGATAATTTTTTTACTGTAGATCTCCAAAGCTGGGATACCTCTAGAACATTTGCTTTATCAACAGAGCATAACTTACCACTCCTTTTTTCCGATAACTTAAATGCGTAATCTGAAATCCTATTAATTTCTGACTCAGAGTACTTCATTGTATTGTACGCCTCAGTCATATTATTTTTATAACCACGTGGCTCTCCAAAATATAAACCACCTACTAATTCTCTAATTATTACTATATCTAAATTTGAAATATACTCACTTTTTATTGGTGAAGAATTAGATAATTCAGCAAAAGATATTATTGGACGAATATTAATAAATAAATTTAATTTCTTTCTTAGCTCTAATAAACCTGATTCAGGTTTATTTTCTTTTTCTAATGAATCATATTTTTTTCCACCAACAGCACCTAATAAAATTGCATCAGAATCTCTTATTTTATTTTTAGTTTCTTCTGGAAAGGGATTGCCAAATTTATCTACGGCAGCTCCTCCAAATAGTGCTTTTTCAATTTGCACATTCAAACTATAAATTTCAGAAACTGCTTTAATAACTTTAATAGCTTCTTCTGTGACTTCTGGACCAACACCATCACCAGGCAAAACTAATATATTCATTTTATTTTTCATTAAAAACCCAAGGCGTCTTATTTGACTGTTTGTTTTCGTATTCTATAATTTTATTTTTTAATTTTAAGGTCTCTGAAATATCATCTATCCCATTTACTAAAACCTCTTTTCTTCGATCATCAATATCAAATTTAATAAAAATATCCTTTGATGAAATAGTTTGGTTATTTAAATTTATAGTTAATATATTATTTTTATTTTTTATATCTCCTATGATCTTAATATAATTTTCTTGTTCAAGCTTTATCGGTAACAATCCGTTTTTAAAACAATTATTATAAAAAATATCTGCAAAGCTTGAAGATATTACCACTCTGAAACCAAAATCCATTAACGCCCACACTGCATGTTCTCTAGAGGAGCCACAACCAAAATTATCTCCTGCAACTAATATTTTTGCACCTTTAAATTTTGAATTATTTAAGAAAAATTCAGGATTTTTTTTTCTTAAACTATGATTATCTCCAAGATTACCAGGCTCTAAATATCTCCAATCATCAAATAAATTGTCTCCAAAGCCATCTCTTGTAACAGCTTTCAAATATTGCTTGGGTATAATAGCATCCGTATCGATATTTTTTCTATCAATATATGCTGCAACTGTACTAACTTCTTTAAATTTTTCCATATTTTTTATATATCTCTAACATCTACAAAATGCCCATGTATAGCTGCTGCTGCTGCAGTCGCAGGACTTACCAAATGTGTCCTTCCTAGTCGACCTTGTCTTCCTTCAAAATTTCTATTAGAAGTTGATGCACATCTTTCGTATTCACTCAATTTATCATCATTCATTCCTAAACACATAGAGCATCCAGGACTTCTCCATTCAAATCCAGACTTCATGAAGATTTTATCTAAACCTTCTTTTTCTGCTTCTTCCTTGACTAAACCAGAGCCAGGAACAATAATTGCGCTTTTGATATTTTTTGCAATTTTTTTATTTTTAACAATATCTGCTACGATTCTTAAGTCCTCAATTCTAGAGTTTGTGCAGGAACCAATAAATATTTTATCAAGCTCGATTGAGTTAACATTTTGCTTTTCTTTTAAACCCATATAATTGAATGCATTAATTAAATCTTGTCTTTTGTCTGAAAATTTTTCATCTTCTAGATCTGGTAGTTTGCCATCGACGTTTACTGCCATCTCTGGAGAAGTTCCCCAAGTAATCATTGGACTTGATTTACTAATATCTATATTTATTGTCTTATCATAATGTACGCCATGATCTGAAATTAAATTTTTCCAAAACTTTTTTGCTTCTGCAAGATTTTGTTCTTTTGGCGCGTATGGTCTATTTTGAACATATTCAATAGTTGTATCATCAACTGCAACAAGACCGGTTGTCGCACCAGCTTCAATAGTCATATTACAAAGAGTCATTCTTGATTCCATAGATAAATTTTTAATTGCGCTACCTGTATATTCAATAGCATAACCAGTACCTCCAGCTGTACCAATTTGACTAATTATTACTAGCGCTAAATCTTTAGAATAGAAGTATTTAGACATTTCGCCATCAACTTTTATATTCATATTTAAAGATTTTTTTTGTAATAAGCATTGAGTTGCAAGCACATGTTCAACTTCTGATGTTCCAATACCAAATGCTAGCGCAGCCAATGCGCCATGTGTGGATGTGTGAGAGTCTCCACACACAACCGTCATTCCTGGCAAAAGTATTCCTTGTTCTGGCCCAACAACATGGACAATACCTTGTCTTACATCATCAAGGTCAAATTTTAATAAGTCATTATTTTTACAATTTTTATTTAATGCATCTACTTGTAATTTTGAAATTGGATCTTTAATTCCATCATCTCTTTGAATGGTTGGAACATTATGGTCAGGCACAGCCATAATACTATTTTTATTCCATATATCTCTCCCAGCATGCTTTAAGCCTTCGAAAGCTTGTGGAGAGGTTACTTCATGAATTAAATGTTTATCAATATATATAAGGCTATAACCATTCTCATATGTATGTATATGATGCTCGTCCCATAATTTGTCATATAATGTTTTTTTCATAATTTTAAAATAATTTAAATATTCCTATGATTTGATTTTACTAAGATAAAGGACACAATAAAACCAAAAAAAGCAAATAATGAGGCATATAGATATACTGTAGACCCACCAGCTGATTCCCAAAGATATCCACTATAAAAGCTTCCGATAGAACCTCCTAATCCAAAACTTATACTAGAATATAATGCTTGTCCTCTACCTTGTAATTCACCAGTAAAATATTCATGTATTAAGGAAATAGATACAGCATGGTACATTCCATACGTAATTGCATGAAATAGAGTTGCAAGTATTACAATTCCAATGCTTTCCGGGAAAAATGAAATCAATAGCCATCTTAATGACGCAAATAAAAAACTAACAACAAATAAATTTTGTAGACCATATTTCGGAATCCATGAGGAAATTTTCATAAAAATTAGAATTTCAGCAATTACTCCAAGCGTCCAAATAAATCCTATTAGATTTGTGCTGTAGTTACTTTCAGATAAATATATTGCAAAGAAAGCATAAAATGGACCATGGCTCAATTGCATCAAAAAACATGACAATAGAATACCAATAACAACTGGTTTAAACACAATACTCATTAAAGAATTTTTATTTTTCTTTTGATCAATTTTAGTATTGCTAATATACAATGTAGTTACGAAGGTCAGAAATAAGAAAAATAAAATAAATAAAGGTACTATTTTTATACCAAAATAATTTGTTAAAGCAGACAATAAAAAAACTGACAATATAAAGCCCAATGAACCCCATAATCTTATTTGACTATATTTATTATATGACGAGCCTAACGAAGTCATTGTAACCGCTTCGAATTGAGGTAACGAAGCATTCCAGAAAAAACTAAAGAAAAAAATAAGAGAAACCATACCAATAAAGTTTTCAATAGATGATGCAAAGCTAAATATTAAAAAACAACTAAATGCTCCGAACTGGATTACCCTATGTCTTAATCCTGTTTTATCTGCTATCCATCCCCATAAGTTTGGAGCAATTATTTTTGTTCCAATCATAGTTCCAGTAATTATTCCGATTTCATACGGATTAAAATTTTTATAATTTAAATATAATGGCCAAAATGGTAAAAATGCTCCTAAAGAAGCGAAATAAAAAAAATAAAAAGATGATAGTTTTATATAAACTTTATTAAACATTATAGGAGAATCCAGAATATTCCCTTTGTAAATTTTATTTTTTTTCAATTGATGAATCCTTAAAAAAATTATTTGATAAATTATATATATATAAGTTTGTATATTTTCTAAACATAAAGTTTGATTATTTTTGAAAAATATTGAACTATTTTAAATTATAAATTTTGAGCTTTATGTCTCAAAGCGTGATCTACTAAAACTAAAGCAAGCATTGCTTCAGCTATTGGTACTGCTCTTATTCCAACACATGGATCGTGTCTACCTTTTGTTATAACTGTAGAATCTTTTCCTTCATTATTGATTGTCTTTCCTGGAATTCTAATACTTGAAGTTGGTTTAATTGCAATACTAGTCTCTATATTTTGACCAGAAGTAATACCGCCTAACGTTCCGCCAGCATTATTACTTAAGAAGCCATTCTTAGAATCAATTTCATCTCTATGCTCTGTTCCTTTTTGAGTAACAGATAAAAAACCAGCTCCAATTTCGACTGCCTTAACAGCATTTATACTCATCATTGCTTTTGCAATATCTGCATCTATTCTGTCAAAAACTGGCTCACCTAATCCTGCAGGCACATTTTTTGCTATTACATTTATTCTTGCGCCAATAGAATTTCCTTCTTTTCTTAATGCATCCATATAATCTTCAAGATCTTTAACTTTGCCCTTATCAGGAAAAAAGAATGGATTATTTTCTATATCTTTATAATTAATACTTTCAGCTTGTATTGGCCCAAGCTGAGACACAAATCCCTGAATTTCGACATTATATTTCTCTTTTAAATACAACTTAGCTATCGCACCTGCTGCTACTCTTGTTGCCGTTTCTCTAGCTGATGATCTTCCACCGCCTTTATAGTCTCTGTTACCATATTTTTTATCATATGTAATATCTGCATGGCCAGGCCTATATAAATCTTTTATATCGGAATAATCTTTGCTTCGCGCATCTTCATTATAAATAATCAAACTTATAGGTGTGCCGGTAGTTTTTCCATCAAAAACTCCTGATAAAATTTTTACTGTATCTGACTCTCTTCTTTGAGAGGTATGTCTTGTTTTTCCAGGTTTTCTTCTATCTAGATCTTTTTGAATATCTTTAATATCAATCTTGAGATTTGGTGGGCAACCATCTATTATACAACCAATAGCTTCACCATGACTTTCGCCATAAGTGGTTACTTTGAATAATTGTCCGTGACTATTTCCTGGCATATCTTATTATACCAAAATTTATAGGTTATAAAAAATAAAATGAAAGAAAACTTAAAAAAACTTATTAATCAATTTAAAATAACTATTTTCTATATAGCCCCGCTTCATCTGATATCCAATATGACCTATAAAATATCAAGAATTGAAGAACCGGCTATAAAAAATATTTTAATAAGGATATATATCTCACTTTTTAATATTACTTTAGAAGAATATAAGTTAAAAAAGATAAATGACTATAAATCATTAAATGATTTTTTTACAAGGGAGTTGGATTTATCTTTTAGAAGAGAATTAGGAAATTTAGATTTTATTATCTCTCCTTGTGATGGGACGATAGCAAGTCATGGTCAGATCAATAAAAATACTTTTATACATGCAAAAGACCATAAATATTCTGTGAGCGAATTAATTCACGAAAATACCAATGATTTTGATAATGGAAAATTTATTAATATTTACCTTGAGCCTAAAGATTGTCATAGAATTTATATGCCATGTGACGGTTTTCTTACAAAAATCACACACGTCCCAGGGACTCTTTACAGTGTAGCGCCATACGCTACTAAAGGAATTAGAAATTTATATGCGAAAAATGAAAGAGTGGTTATGTCTTTTGATAATGATAATTTCAAAATATCGATGATAATGATTGGTGCTGTAAATGTAGGTTGTATTTCGCTAAGTGATTATGGAATTATAGCCCCATCAAAACATAGGGATAGCGTTATAGCATTTAAAAAAGATGCTGATAAAAATTATTATAAAAAAGGCCAAGAAATTGGCATGTTTAATTTGGGATCAACAGTTATTATATTGATAAGTAAAAACGAAAGTATTTGGTCGGATAATATAGTTACTGACAAAAAAATATTAATTAGAGATGAAGTTTTAAAGTAAGTTATATTTTTACTCTAGAAACATATTCTTTAGATCTTGTATCTATTTTAATTAAATCATTTTGATTGATAAACAAAGGAACTTGGATTTCAACGTCGGTTTCTAAGATTGCAGGTTTAGTAGCTTTTGATGTTGTATCTCCTTTAAGTCCAGGCTCTGTATGCTTAATTTTAAGTTCCACAAATATTGGTAGTTCAACACCAATAGGATTATTGTTAAAGAAAGTAATTACACATTCTTCTTCTCCTTTAAGCCAATTCCTATTTTCTGCTAAAACTTCTTTGTTAATTGAGATTTGTTCAAAGTTTTCTAGGTCCATAAAAAAATAATTCTGATCATCACTATATAAATATTGCATGTTTGATGTGTGAATATCTGCAGAATTAAGACTATCTCCGATTTTTAAGGTTTTTTCATTTACCCTGCCATTAATCAGATTTTTTAATTTTATTTTACTAAAAGCTTGTCCTTTACCTGGTTTATGGAAAGAATTATCAATAATTTCATAAGGATCATTGTTAATTAAGACTTTTAAACCGTTTTTTATGTTGCTTGTATTGTAACTTGCCATAAGGATTTAGCTATTTTTTAATAATGATTCGATTCTAGATTCTATAGGAGGATGGCTGCTAAATAAACTCTTGAATGTATTTTTATCTTTTCCAGATATTCCAAATGCCGCCATTTGATCTGGGAGTTCGCTAGTTGATTTAAGAGATAAAGTTTTTAAGGCTGATATCATTTTACTTGGGCCAACTAAATTTGCAGCTGAAGAATCAGCTTCATACTCTCTTTTTCTTGAGAACCACATAACAATCATACTTGCTAAAATAGAAAGAATGATTTGTGTAATAATACTTGTAATATAATATGCTGGGCCATGCCCTCTTTGAACTTTAAAAACAACTCTATCGACAATATGTCCTATAACTCTTGAAAAGAAAATAACAAAAGTATTTATTATTCCTTGTATCAAAGTCATTGTAACCATATCTCCATTTGAAATATGTGAAATTTCATGAGCGATTACTGCCTCTATTTCATCTCTATTCATATGATTTACAAGCCCAGAGCTTAATGCAACTAATGAATTATTTTTTGAAAATCCAGTTGCAAATGCATTCAATTGTTGAGATTTGAATAATCCAAATTCCGGAGTTTTTATGCCTACTTTTAAAGAAATTTCTTTTAAGGTAAGAAGTAACCACTTTTCTGTTTCATTAGATGGGGTGCTGATTATAATGACGCCCATACTTTTCTTTGCTAACCATTTAGATAATAAAAGCGATATAAAAGAACCACTAAAACCAATAATGGCTGAAATAAAAAGGAGAGAATTTATGTTAAGATCTACGCCTTGCTCATCCAAGACTCCTTCAATACCAAACACAGACATTGAAATACTTAATATAAATAGTATTGCAATATTTGTCCCAAGAAAAAGTGCTATTCTAAGCATAAAAATAAAAAATTAATAAACAGTTAATATTCTTTAATATATTATTATAAAAATATATGAATATAAATAAATATTTAAAACCAGGACAAAGTATAAACGTTACAGCTGATGCTGGGACTGGCAAAACATGGATAATAATATCAAAAATTCTAAGGCTTTTATTAGAAGGTGAAAGTCCAGAAAAAATTACAGCGATTACATTCACAAAAAAAGCATCAGCAGAAATGAGAGACAGATTAAATGAAAAAATATCTAACTGGGCATATAAAGACGAGGAAAATTTAATAAAGGAACTTAAGGAAATTGGAATAAATAAAGATATAAATAACTACTTAAAAAGTGCAAAAAAATTATTTACTAAACTTCAATTAGACAATAAAGATATAAGAATTTGCACATTTGATTCATTTTTTACAGAAATTTTATCTCAATTATATTTAGAAAATGATATTTTTAATAATTTTGAAATTAACGACAAGTTAAATAGCAAATTATTTTCTCAAGAGGTTGAAAATAAAATATTTACTAATAAATATATAGAAAAAAATAAAAATTTCCAAGAAAATCTAAGATTTTTAATTAATCATGTGGGGAGTTTCGACAGTATTAAAAAATCAGTCATTGGCATAGTTGAAAAAAAAAATTATTACTTAGAAATTTCTAATAAAAAAAATTTTATAAATAAAAAATTTTTCGATAAAAATAAAAAATTTTTAGATTATAAAAAAAATTTTATTAATAATATTCATAGTTTATTTATTGAAAATAATTTTCAAAATATTTTTCCGGAGTTAGACTTAGAATATATTTTCTTGAATAAAAATGATGAGCAAGTTATTGAAAAAATATGCAGTATTTTTTTTACTAAAAATAGAACGATAAAGAAAAACATTGAGAAAATATTAAAAAAAAATAATATTGATATAGAGTTATTTCTTCAAGAAATTTATAAATTTGAAGAAAAAAATTTCTTCCTGATACAAGATGCTTGGAAAGAATTATCCAATACTTTCTTTACTGAATATCAAAATTCCTTAGAAAGGAATAATCTTTATGATTTTTCTGACAAAACCTCATTATGCTTCAATAATTTAGCAAAGCATGAAGATGAAAGTTGGATTTTTTATAAAATTGCAAATTCTATTAACCACTTACTTATTGATGAATTTCAAGATACTAATTATATACAATGGAAAATAATTAAAATTATTCTTAATGCTGTTCACAGTCTTGGTGAAAACTCGAGTGTAACAATTGTTGGTGACGAAAAACAATCTATTTATGGATTTCGTGGATCTGAACCAAAACTGTTTCATATTGCAAAAAAGTATAACAATGACAGATTTGGTGCTATAGATTTATATCTCAACCAATCAAGAAGGTCTTCAGAGAATATTGTCGATTTTGTAAATATAGTTTTTCCTAATGTAAAAAATTTTAACACCAAGCTAAAAAATGATAATGAGGTTAGTATAAATTATATTGGAAATGATAGCGAAAAATTAAATATTAAGGACATGATTTTAAAAGAGACAAATTTTATTGCTAGTCAAATAAAAAGTTTAGTGGAAGACAAAGGAATAAAATATCACGATATAATGATTTTAGTAAGAGGTAGAACACATATTAAGGACATGGAAGACATATTAATTTCAAATTCTATTCCTACTTCTACAAACTTACAAAAAACATTACTTGATAATAAAGAAATAAATGATATTTACTTATTGTTAAGACATTTAATTTTAGATCATGAGGAAACAACTGGAGATTTATATTCGGTACTAATTTCTCCAATATTCAATTTTCCCGTCAATGAAGTAAATAAAATAAATATCAACAATATTAACGATATTAAGAATTTTATTGAAAAAAGTAAATACAATAATTTATATAACAATTGGAAAAGTCTAGTTGGGCTAATTCCAATGCATGATCTAATTGATAAAATATATAGTGATCTAGATATTACCAAATTATATGCTGGCGATAATAAAATTAAAAATATAGAGATAAATAATAATTTTTTAAATTTTGTCAATATGGCTTTAAAAATGAATCATGGAAGATTTTTAACCCCTTTCCAGTTTTTATGTCATATAGAAAAAATTAAAGACATAAAACAAGAAATCGAAAGTATAGATTCAGATTGTGTAAAAATACAAACTATACATTCTGCTAAAGGACTTGAATCAAAAGTGGTAATTCTCGCGCAAACTTATAGAAAAACTACAAATAACAAAGATATCATTTTTCCGATTTTCAATGATGATTTAGGATGTGAAGACTTGATTTATAACCCAAATATTTTTAAAAATAATCCTTTAATAGAAAAAATATTTTATAAAAATGTTAGTAAACGCTATCAAGAAGAAGAAAATCTTTTATATGTAGCTTGCACTAGAGCGATGGAGATTTTAATCGTAAATGGATTTAAAGAAAAAAATAGCTGGTTTACTAATTCCTTATTTTTTGAATAACCTCGTCTGGACTCATATAACCCTGAATTAACCTTCCATTTGGAAGATATATTGATGGAGTTGAACCCACGCCAATACTACTTATTAGCTCCTGGTGCTTTTCTATAGGATTATCACACGTTTTACTTGGGATGTTCTCTTCATTTTTTAGCTTTGTAAATGCTTCATTTTTATCATTAGAGCACCACGCAGATATAATTTTTCTTTTTGAGCTTGTTTTTATTGTAAATACTAAATATCTAACCTTGATTCCATTTTTAATATAAATTGGTATATCGTTATGGAATTTTCTACAGTATGGGCAATCTATATCAGTTACAACATTGATATAATCTTCTTTACTACTTCCATATGAAAACATTTTTTCGTCTGGGATATTATCTAGTAAATTTTTTCTACCTTCAGCAGCAGAAATTTCAGTAAGATTTGTGAACACATAAGAATTATTTTCTTTTTCTACTTTTTGAATATTGCCACTCTCAAAAATATAATTTCCATCACTCGTTATATAAACTATTTCTCCACCATAATGGATTTCATAAATATTTTTTATTTCGGTTTTTTTTATCTTATCAAATTTTACAGATGGAAAAATTTCATTCATTTTTTTTTCAAGTGATTTAATAACAGAGTCACTTGAATAAGCTATTTGATTTGAAAAAATAAAGAAAATTGAAAAAATAATTAATTTTATTAGGCTCTTGGATGATTTTTGCAATGTAACTCCTTTAATTCGTTCTTGGCAATATGGGTATATAATTGTGTTGTTGATAGATCACTATGTCCAAGCAATAATTGAACAACTCTTAAATCTGCTCCATTATTAATCATATGCGTTGCAAAAGCGTGTCTCAAAGTATGGGGTGATAAATGAGCATCAATTCCTACTAGTGCTGCATATTTTTTAAGTATATGCCAAAATGAATGCCTTGTCATTTCTTTACCTCTGTTGCTTAAAAATAATGAGTCAGTTCTTTTGTTTTTTATAAAATCAGATCTAAAATTATCTATATAATTTTTTAAAAATGATAAAGCATAATCATTAATTGGAATTATTCTCTCTTTTTTACCTTTACCCATCACTCTCAAAAAGTTACTTTCCATTACAACTTGAGAAAATCTTAAAGAAACCAACTCTGAAACTCTTAAACCGCATGCATATAAAATTTCTAACATTGCTTTATCTCTTGCACCAAATCTAGTTTTTGTATCTGGCGCACCGAGAAGCTTGTCAACACTTTCAACGTCAATCGTGTGAGGTAAGGTTTTTACCTTTCTTGGACTTTCGATATTCTCAGCAGGATTAACTTTGATGTGGTTATGAGAAGACAAATAAACAAAAAATTTTTTTAAAGATGATATTAGCCTCATTATACTTCTTGAAGATATTCCATCTTGAAGCCTTTTTGATATAAATGTATTAAGATGTGATTGCTGAATATCAGATATTTTCAATTTATTTTCTTTAATAAATACTAAAAAAATTTTTATATCGTTCTCATAAGATATCAAAGTATTTTTTGATAAGCCCTGCTCAGCCCATGCATTATCAAGAAAGCCATCTAAATAATCATTGTATAATTTATTTTTCATATATCACGTATTATAATAAATTATTTATCACACTTTTACAATTTGGAAAAAATTATGATATATATTTCTTTATGGAGAAGAATTGCTTCAATAATTTACGACTTTGTCTTAATATTTGCAATTCTTATGATTATGTCGATCCCTTTTTTTAGCTTTAATATTGAAGATAGCTTTACTCTTAAGATAACAATGCAAATTTATTATTACCTAATAATTCAATATTTTTTTGTATGGTTTTGGGTAAACAATGATGGAACCTTAGGTATGAAAACTTGGAAGATAAAAATTAGTGACAACCAAGGTAAAAAAATTACTTATAAAAAGGCTATTATAAGATTCAATATTTCAATATTGTCGATATCACTTTTTGGGTTCGGTTTTTTTCTATCAATATTTCATAAAGAAAAAAAGTGTTTGCATGATATTATTTCGAAAACAGTTTTAACAAAGGTTTAATTCCATGGTATTTATTAATAATTATTATACTTAGTGATAATAGAATAATTATTGGAAGAAAAGATCCAATAAATGGGGGAATATCAATGATAATAGATAGTTTGTTTAAAGTTTGATTAAATAAAAATAATGCTACGCCGGTTAAAATCCCAATAAATATTCTCTGACCATAACTTGCCGTTCTTATACTTGAATGAACAAATGGGGTTGTTAAAAGAAACATAACGAGACAAGAAAGAGGAATAGAAAACTTTGACCAAAAAGCCAGCTCATAGTTTTTAGATTCCATAGAATTGTTTTTCAAATATTGTATATATTTTTTTAATTGTAATAAGGTCATTTGATTTGGTTTTATAACCATAATATCAAACAGATCTAAATCAATAAATTCTTCAAATGTTGTTGCCTCCTCATTAACAACAACTACGTCCTTATTTTTAAAGTTTGTTGAAGTTATATTTTCCATATACCAACGACCGTTTTTATAATAACCTTCTTCAGCGTATATAGACTCCATTAATTGTTGCTTTTCATTAAAACGATATAAAGAAATTTCTTGGACTATTTTATTTGGATAAACTTTTGCGATATGTATAAAACTATTATTACTTTTTATCCATATGCCATCAGTATTTTTCATACTTAATCTGGTAGATTCACCTATATTTTTTACATTGTTTGCTAATTGCTGACCTTTTGGTGCAATAAATTCTCCTATTAGAAATGTTAAAATTACAATTACCATTCCAGTTTTTAATGTAATAAGAGTAATTTGTATAAAAGACAAGCCACATGATTTTGCAGCATTAAGCTCACTAGTGCTTGAGAGTTTACTTAACCCTATTAGGCTTCCCATTAATGTTGCTATTGGCAAAACTTCATAAACATTCTGAGGCATATTCAATATTACATATGTAAAAGCAAGAATTATTGAATATTCACTATTAACTTTCTTAATTTCATCAACTAAATCAAGTAATCCAACAACAATTACAAGTACGCCCAATACTGCAAATATTGAAATTAGGATTTGTTTCGCAATGTATTTATCAAGAATTTTCATATTTTAGTTTTTAGCTTTTTAACAAGCATTAAAATTTCTTTGGGATTTTTTATTTGATATTTTTTTAATTTATAAATGGTGTAACATAATAACAAGGCTATAAAATGAACCCACCATGTTCCAATTATGCTAAATATTAATGATTCTTTTTGAATTTGATTCACAGAAACAATAACTAGATTTGAATACAAAAAATAAATTATTATTGCCGAAAGAAGATTTGAATATTTATTTTGTCGTGGGGCTACATCACCAAAAACAAAGGCGAATAAGATTAAAATAACGACAGATAAAGGTGCAAATAATCTCCATTGAATTTCTGCGTTTGAAAAAGGCCTATTTTCATCAACAAATAAATCAAAGATGTTTTTCATTCTATAGTTTAACGAAAAATCTGGCGCAGTATTTAATAATTTAACTTCATGTTCATCATATTTCATTACCTGAAAATTACCATTGCCAGGAGTTCCAGTATATCTTTGACCGTTTTTCAAAACTAATCTTCTTACGCCGTCTTGTAAAAACTCTTCTCCCTCCTCTGCAGTTTCAATAGAAATTTTATTATTTTCTGAGCTTTTTATAAAAATTCTTTTTGATATATCATTTTCAATATTCTCAACAAAAATTATCCAGTTTTTATCTTTCATTTGAATAAATTTTCCAGGATTAGTTAAACCGATTTCCGATGTTGATGCCGCTTCAATTTTCTTTTTTTGTATTTCTGTTATTAAGTATGGCGAAGTAAATATATTTAATAGAAGAATTACTGCAAAAGACGGGATTGAAATCATAATAAAAAATTTTGTAAATACTTTCTTATAGTTTCCTGAGGCTTTTAATGCATATATTTCACTATCTCTGTAAAATTTTGACAAACATATTATCAAGCCTATCATTAGCGCAAATGGTAACAATAATATTGTTGACTTTGATGTACTTAAAAATAGCAATGAAAAAACCATTCCAATATCAAATCTTCCATCTACAACAAGTTCTAAAAGCTTAACAAACAATCTTCCGACAATAACTAAAATTAAAACTGATAAAACTGAGATAAACGAAAATATAAAGCTCTTGAGCATATATTTATCTAATATTGTTAATTCTGGATTAAGCGATAAATTCTTTAGATCCGAAAGGTTAGGTTTTTTAAATAATTTTTTACATAAAACTAAACATATTGTTTTGTTTTTTAAAATTATAGATATTATTTTCTTTTGAACTTGATATAATTTTAATTTACATGACTCGTAAATATCCAGCCATTTTTCTATATTTTTGGTATATTTAGAGTTAATTTTCATAATCATTAATTACAAAGAGGCAATATATTATGCAATACGATTTAACTGACAATATAACATCAAAAAGCACTAAAGGGTCAGCTATATTTGGAGTATTTTCTGATAAAAATATAAACACCCTTTCGAAGTCAGTTAGCGCATCAGATTTAAAGGCAATAAAGGGTATCATTAATAATTCCTCATTTGAAGGCAAAATTAATCAAAACCTTTGTATATATGAAAGCTCTAATCAAAGGATAGAAAAAATCTATTTAGTTGGATTAGGTGATAAAGATAAATATAATGAAAAAAAATTTTTGAAGTCTGTAATAAGCTCATGCGAACTTTTCAAAAAAGAAAATCTTAAAAATATTTATTTTTGTATTGATAGTTTTATCTCAAGTGATATTAGTTTAAATTGGGCAGTTAGGAATATTTCAATACATATTAATGGGATTGATTATGAATACAATGATACAAAAAATAAAACTAAAAATAAAAATCCTTACAAAATTTCTAAATTCATTTTTAAATTTAATAGTATAAGAAAAAATTACAAAGAAAATATAAAGAAATATTTTGCGCAGGGTGCCGCAATAGCTAATGGAATTAAACTTGCAAAAAATTTAGGTGATCTTCCAAGTAATATTTGTACGCCTACATACCTAGCGAATACTGCAAAAAAACTAGGAAAGTCAAACAAGAAACTAAATATTAAAATTCATAATGAGAAAGAAATGAAATCAATGGGAATGAATTGTTTATTATCTGTTGGAAATGGAAGTGAAGAACCATCAAAATTGATCACAATAAAATATAATGGTGCAGGAAAAAATCAAAAACCAATTGCTCTTGTTGGCAAAGGAATAACTTTTGATACTGGAGGAATTTCAATTAAGCCAAGTAATGGCATGGATGAAATGAAATATGACATGTGTGGCGCGGCAAGTGTATTAGGAACAATGAAAGCAATAAGCGAATTAAATTTAAAAATTAATGTTGTTTGTGTTGTTGCATCTGCAGAAAATATGCCAAGTGGTACAGCAACAAATCCTGGAGATGTTGTAACAACAATGTCAGGGCAAACTGTTGAAATACTTAATACCGACGCAGAAGGAAGGTTAGTTTTATGTGACGCTCTTACATATGTATCACGATTCAAACCGAAACATATTATAGATGTTGCAACGCTTACAGGTGCTGTCCTAGTTGCCTTAGGTAAAGTTGCAAGTGGGGTACTTTCGAATGATGAAAAGCTTACTGAAAAAATAAAAAATAGCTCTAATATTAGTCACGATTATGTTTGGGAGTTACCAATGTGGGAAGAGTTTCAATCAGAGCTGGACAGTAATTTTGCCGATATAGCAAATATTGGTAAAAGATATGCTGGAACTATTACAGCCGCATGCTTTTTATCAAGATTTACGGAAGAATTTAGTTGGGCTCACCTTGATATAGCTGGTACGGCATGGAACGAAGGTGCAAATAAAGGTGGAACTGGAAGGCCAGTATCTTTACTGACTCATCTTTTATTAGAAGATGCTAAATCTTTATAAAAAATATCTTATCAATTAATTAAACTATATGGCTGATAATAAATATAATCCTGCAGAAATTGAAGGAAAATGGTATGAAGAGTGGGAAAAAAATAAAATTTTTTCACCGTCTGATATAGGTAACCCCTACTGCATAATGATTCCTCCCCCTAATGTTACTGGCACACTTCACATGGGCCATGCTTTTCAAGTAACGTTAATGGATATTTTATGCAGACATCATCGAATGCTTGGAGATAAAACTTTGTGGCAAGCTGGTACTGACCATGCCGGAATAGCTACCCAAATGGTTGTGGAAAGAAAACTTACTGCACAAGGAATCTCAAGAAATGATCTAGGAAGAGAAAAATTTATAGATCAGGTTTGGGATTGGAAAAGCCAATCAGGCGACATGATTAGTAAGCAACTGAGGAGAATGGGCGCATCTCTTGATTGGGAAAGCGAAAGATTCACCATGGACGAAGGTTTATCAAAAGCTGTAAATAAAGTTTTCATTGATCTTTATGAAGAAGGTCTTATTTATAAAGGCAAAAGATTGGTAAATTGGGATCCAGTTTTACAAACAGCTCTATCTGACTTAGAAGTTATTTCTTCAGAAGAAGATGGAAAAATATGGCAAATAAAATATTTTATAGATAATGACTCGGATGAATATCTTGAAATTGCAACCACAAGACCAGAAACAATTTTAGGAGATACAGCGGTTGCAGTTAATCCAAATGATGAAAAATACAAAAAATATATCGGGAAAAACGTAATTGTACCAATCACAGGTAAGGTAGTCCCTATAATTTCTGACGAATATGTGGACATTGATTTTGGAACAGGGTGTTTGAAAATAACTCCAGCACATGATTTCAATGACTATGAATTAGCAAAGAGGCATAACTTAGAAATTGTAAATATTTTTGACGCGTCAGCAAGAATAAAATGCGAAACTAAAGAATATAATAACCTTGATAGATTTGAAGCGAGAAAGAAAATTCTTTTAGAACTTGAAGAAACCGGATATCTTTTAAAAACCACCAAGCACAAAATGTTAATCCCAAGAGGTGATAGAAGTCACGCAATCATAGAACCATTAATGACAGACCAATGGTATGTAAAAATTCAATCATTAGCTGATGAAGCAATTAAATGCGTTAAAGAAGAAGAAATAAAATTTGTACCAAAAAATTGGGAAAAAACTTACTTTGAATGGATGAATAATATTCAAGATTGGTGTATTAGCAGACAGTTATGGTGGGGTCATAGGATACCTGCATGGTATGACGAAGAAAAAAATATATTCGTAGGAAAAAGTGAGGAAGATGTAAGAAAGAAGTATGATTTAAAAGATAATATAGATTTAACACAAGATGAGGATGTCTTAGATACATGGTTTTCTTCATCTTTATGGCCTTTTTCTACTTTAGGCTGGCCAGATGAAACAGAAAGAGTAAAAACTTTTTACCCAACAAGTGTTTTAATAACGGGATTTGACATAATTTTTTTCTGGGTTGCAAGAATGATAATGATGGGTAAAAAATTTGTTGGTGAAATTCCGTTTAAAGAAATATATGTTCATGGTTTAGTAAAAGACTCCTCTGGTAATAAGATGTCAAAATCCAAAGGGAATATTATTGACCCAATAGATTTAATTGATGGAATTGAGTTAAACGATCTTATTAATAAAAGAGCTTCAGACTTAATGCAACCTGAGATGTCTGAAAAAATAAAAAAAAATACAAAGAAAGAATACCCAAATGGAATAGATTCGTATGGAACAGATGCCTTAAGGTTTACATTTGCCTCTCTTGCAAGCAATGGAAGAGATATAAATTTTGATCTAAAGAGAGTTGAAGGCTATAGAAATTTTTGTAATAAATTATGGAATGCTGCAAGATTCGTAAAATTACAAAAAAACGAAATCGAAAATGATAGTGGTCAAACCAATTTTCAAGACGAAGATTTATGGATTAGAGATAAACTTGCAAAATTAATAGAGGATACAAACGAGAATTACAAGAATTATAGATTTGACTTCGCTGCTAAAGGTTTATATAACTTTATATGGCAAGATTACTGTAGTTGGTATATAGAGATTTCAAAATCAAAGCTTAACAGTGATAATATTGATAAAAACCAAAAAAATATAATAGTTTATAATCTTAGAGAAGTTCTTAAAAATATTTTACTATTGCTTCATCCTATCATGCCATTTATAACCGAAGAAATTTATAACGATATTTTTAAAGAAAAAAAATTTTTGCAAAATAATACTTATCCAGATATACGTAAATTTTCGACAGAAAAGTCTGTTGAAAATATTAATTGGATGATAGAAATTATTTCCGCGATAAGAAAAACTAGATCCGAGATTGGTGTAAAACCAAATAAAGAAATTGAAATTATGGTAACCGGCGAAAATGATAAAGATAAACTATATTTTAAAAACCTATCTTTTTTAATTATGAGTTTAGCTAAAGTTAAAAATATTAGTTTTAAAAAGGCCGATGAAAGCAAAAATTACTACACATGCGTATCAAACAACTTAAAAATCTTAATACCTTCATCTGACTTAATTGATATAAAATTAGAAACTGATAGATTAACTAGAGAAAAAGAAAAGTATATTAGCCAATCAGCTGGTATTGAAGAAAGATTATCTAAATCTGAATTTATAAACAACGCTCCTGGGCATATAGTTGTAGCAGACGAACAAAAGCTTAAAGAGTTAAAATTACAAATTCAAAAAATTGATGACCAATTAAAAAATTATTCTAAATAAATATAACTTACGCTATATTCATATTTAGTATGCCTTCCATTTTTTCTGCAGTCTCGGACTTGCCTGTTCTGCTATCACCAATCATCGCTACTGTTACATCAACTTCTTGCAGATTGTTTCCTAATTTTTCTCTTTTCTTAACTGCAAATTCTTTTACAGAAACTATTAACGATTCTGCAAGGCGTGTTGGGCCTTCCTGCTCTATTTCTTCTCTATTATTAAATCCACACTCAAGAACTTTTTCATCTGTATTTCCTTCATAAACACCTGCCATTAGCATGCTATATGCAACACCAACTTCCATGTCACCTCTTTTTACTAGTTTTTCAATACTTGATATTAGTTCTTCTTCAGTATCAGTGTATTTCTCATATAAATCTTTATGTAGAATTGTGCCATCATTATCTTTTAATAATGGAAAAGGATTTGCCCAATAGCTTATTTCGGTGCCACCCCTGCCGGTCTGTGTACTTCCTGCGGCACACCTTCTTCCATCATGAAAATGAATAATTGCATCTTTGACTGGCATATTTGTATCAACCATAGTTTCTCCAGGTTTTTTTAGATCATAATTGTTTATATATAACAAAAGATCTAAATCACTGCCTGTAGAAACTTCTTTTTCTTCTGCAACAGGAACTATTTGCCTAGCGTTTGTTCCAGCTGAAGCGTTATAACCTATCTCTCTTCCAACCAATTGCAGTTTTGCTTGCTCACTAAACCCATCTAGACAAGCGAAAGCTCCGATTTCAGTACCAAAAAACTTCAGTGTTTTTAATTTATCATTATCTTTTTTATAAAATTCTGCCTTACCCATATCATCTGCTTTAATATAAATATCAGATATAAATGGCTCATCAGTATCTTTATCAAATCCAACAACATATCTATTACATCCACAATGTAATGGGAAGTCGCCTTTAAGAATAGCAAGAACATTGTGCAACGTTAAAATTGGTTTCTTACAGTAACCAAAATACCCGTATTCTGGAAGCTTAGGTACCATTCCTATAAGCAAATCATCTTCTTTGTCATGATAAAAACCTAAATCTTCTTTTTTTGCATCTGGAAAACCAAAGAAAAATATTCCATCTGGTTTTTTATCAATAAAATTATTATCTATTTTATAAAGCGGAAATAAATTTAATAACCCTGGCTCCATTTCTATACACCCTCTTGATTTATGTATATAAGCTATTATTAACCATTTTCCAACGCTTAATGGAACTGCTACCCAGTCTTCAGGATCATAGCCATCTAAGTCTAAAGGATTGTGCTCTAATTCATAAAATGGAAACGCCCTTTTATTTACTGAAGTTTCATAATGTACTCCAGTTTTTATATCAGCTGTTACAGTTAAATTTGTATGCGCTAGTTTAGAATATGCTGAAGGAATATTAGAAAAATGACCAGATATTTCCCCAGCTGTTACATTTGGGGACGCATCTAAGCCATGAGATCTTGAGACACCGTGGCCAAGTCCAACTTTATCAAGCAACATTCTTCTTGTATTTATAATTAACTCAGAAAGATTTTCTGCCTTATCTGAAATTTTTGTTTTAAAAGATTTTTGAGATTCTGTACTTGTTGTAATTATTTCATTATTAAGTCTCACTAACCTTGAAAAACTTTTATTTCTATAGTGGTGGTAACACCCATCTAAAAATCTAACAATTGCCCTATCTCTTTCTAGCTCTTTACCTGATGCATCTCTTTCAAATATTTGTAAGATATCTTTTAATGATAAGTTAGCTATTAAATCTTCTTTTTGCTTTGCTTCTTGAGAATGCTTTTCGCCTTTTTTTTCAAGATCCTCAAGATATTCTTTTTTATATATCTTTAAATATCTTGCAAAAGCAAAACTTCTAAGTAGTTGTTGCGGTGTTGAACAGCTGTCTTTAATCTCTAGTATTGACTCCACAATTAATTTCCCCTTATTAATTTGAGTTGCTCATCCTTGATTAAATTATAATTTTCCTTTTAATATATAGTGTTAATTTAACTAATAGACTATATTATCAAAAATAAATTAATAATATTATTGAATTTATGAATCAAATTATAAGTAAAATTTATCCAAAGACTAAAAACTCTAGATATGCGGTAGATTCCGTATATTTAAGAAAAAGGCTTATTTTTAAAAAAAATCATGATAAACCAATGTATTACGCAAATTTCTTAACAAGTCTTGATGGCAGAATAGCCACATACAATGATAAATATAAGCAATTATTGACCCCTCAAAGTATTAAAAATAATGTTGATTTTCAGCTATTTTGCCAACTTCAGGCGCAAGCAGATTGTTTGATCACAAACACTCACTATATGAAAGGGCTGGATATTGGCTATTATGGGGATATTCTCTCTACAAAAGATCAAAAATTGAAAAAATGGAGAAAAGAAAATAATCTATATAGTCAAAAAATTATAATTTTGAGTAATTCTTTAAACTTCCCCATAAGTGACAAAACAGAAAAATATAAAGAAGAAATTATAATTTTAACTACATCAAAAAATAAAAATAAAATAAAAAAATTTCAATCAAATGGATATAAAATCTTAAAGTTTTCTGGGAAAAACATTTCTGCGAAACAGTTGGATAATTTTATAGTCAAAAATAAATTTAACTCTATATATTTTATAGCTGGCCCAACAATTGTTGAAAAATTTATAAGTAAAAACCTTCTTGATAAATTATATTACAGCACTAGTATAAGAATGATCGGCACAACAAAATATGATACTATTATTCGTGGTAATTTTTTAAAAAAAGCAGTCAATCTAAAATTATCAGAAATGTATATATATGAAGAAAAAGGGAAGATTAATGAACAAACACTATTTCAAATTTTTAACGCAAAGGAAGAATAAATGCTAATAGAATTATTATCGAATTATGGATTATTTCTACTCAAAACAATAACAATTGTAGTAAGTATTTTATTAATCATAAGTGCTATTATAAATAGCAAAAAAAGTAATACTGACGTTAATTTGACTGTCAAAAACATCAATACAGAATTAGATGAATTAGAAAAAAGTATAAAAAAAAATATTTTTAATAAATCAGAATTTAAAAAATTTCTTAAATTAAAAAAGAAGTCTCAAAAAGATATTGAAAAAAAATTATTTGTTTTAGATTTTAAAGGAAATATCAGAGCAAGCGAAATTGTATCTCTGAGAAGGGAAATTTCTGGAATACTTCTATCATACAAAAAAGGTGATGAAGTTCTTTTAAGACTTGAAAATTCTGGCGGCACCGTTCATGAGCATGGCTTAGCTGCATCACAACTAAAAAGAATCAAAGATAATAAGATCCCTTTAACTATTTGTGTAGATAAAGTTGCGGCAAGTGGCGGATATATGATGGCGTGTGTGGCTAATAAAATTTTAGCCTCGCCATTTGCAATTATTGGATCTATAGGAGTTTTGGCACAAGTTCCAAATTTTAATAAATTACTTAAAGATAAAGGAATAAATTTTGAACAACATACAGCTGGGAATTATAAAAGAACAGTGACTATGTTTGGTGAGAATACAGATGAAGATAGAAAAAAATTAAACGAACAACTTGAGGATATTCATGTTTTGTTCAAAGATTTTATAACAAGTCAAAGAAAAAATGTTGATATAGATAAGGTCTCAACAGGAGAGTATTGGTACGGGAAAAGCGCATTAGATCTTAACCTAGTTGACGGCATAATGACTAGTGACGAGTATATTTTATCTATGCGAAATAAATTTGATATTATTTTAATAAAATATAAACCTGTAAAAACTTTGTCTGATAAGATATCTAAGTTTTCTTCAGATTTAACAAAAAAAACTTTTAATGTATTTGAACAAAAAAACCACGATAAAGATATTTTCAAATAATACCTTTTTTAATAATTTCAATAATCCCGTCTCTTATTGCTCTAGCTATTTTATTCTGAAATTTTTTTGTTCGAAGCTTTTTTTCTTCTTTTGGGTTTGACAAAAAAGCTGTTTCAATTAGTAATGACGGTATATCTGGTGACTTTAGAACAACAAAACCAGCTTGACCGGTAGTGTTTGAATGTAATTTTGAAACTTTTTTTAATTTACTAAGCATTATTCTTGATGCCTTTAGACTAGTTTCGATAGTCACGCTTTGAGACATATCTAATAAAACCTCAGCAATATCATTATCTTTATCATCAATGCTTGCTCCACCTAATAGATCTGATGAGTTTTCTTTATTTGCAAGCCACTTAGCAGCTTCACTAGAGGCTCCGTGTTGTGACAAGACATAAACTGAAGAACCTCTTGCTTTTTTATTTTTTGCCGCATCAGCATGAATGGATATGAATAAATCCGCTTTGTTTCTTCTTGCAATATTAATTCTCTGTCTTAACGATATATATGAATCTTTATTTCTAATTAAGATTGGTTTAATATTTTTTTCTTTTTTCAGAAGAGAATATAATTTTTTTGAGATAGATAATACAATATCTTTTTCAAGAGTCCCTCTTTTTCCTACAGCTCCAGGATCTCTTCCTCCATGACCTGCATCAATAGCAATTACGAATTTATGCTTACTTAAATTTTTTAATTTATTTTTTATTTTTGATAATTTCGATACCTTCTTATCAAAATATATGTCAACAACAAGTCTGTGATTATAGCTATCTTTCGGATCCAAGATAAAATATTTATATGTAAAATTTTTTGAAGATACGAAATTAAATTTTATATTATTCTTATTTTTTATTAGCTTAGAAGATATTGTATATTTTCTATCAAATTTTGGTTTTATAAATTTTTCAGAAGTTCTTATATTTCTTAAATTAATATTAAGTTCATTTTTTTTTGAAATTTTATCAAATTTAAAATTAATTTTTTTATTTGTGTCAAATACTATCCTTAATTTTTCAATGTTGGAATCATATGATTTCCTAATTTTATTTAATTTATTATCTGATAGTGCTTCTGAGGGAAAAAGTAAAAATAATACAAATACGGGAATTAGGGTTTTAAAAATTCTAGATATTGTATTTAATGATAAGGTCATTTTATAAGTTTTTTAATATTTTCTTACCTATGTTTGATTGTCCTTCAAAACTTATTTCTCTATTATTTTTTTCTTTTGGTATATTTATTTCTATAATAATATCAGAGTTGCTCATTAATTTTAAATCGTTTTGAATCCATTCTATTAGTATCAAGCTGTTGTTTGCTTGGTAGTCTTGATAATCTAGATAATATTCCTCATCGTTTGTTATTCTATATAAATCTATGTGTGCAATTTTAGCATTTTCATATTCATACTCTTCTACTAGACTAAAAGTTGGGCTTTTTACTGCCTCATCTTCTTTAAAACACTTTATTAAATTTCTTATAAATACTGTTTTTCCAACACCCAAATCCCCTTTAAATCCTATTATCAATGGTAAAACTATTATATTTGAAAATTCTTTTGCTAATTTTTGTGTTTGCCCCTCTGTTTCTAATATTATTTTCATATTTTTAAGAAAAATTATTTAATTTTTACAATGATAGATTGCAACATTGTATATCAAAGAATAGAATAGTGACGATTAAATATTTTTATTTGGAGGTAAAAATAATGAATCCTTTAAAATCAATACCTATGACCGTCGGTCTGGGTTTCATACTAGCAATTTTAATTAGCCTTTCTATTGAGCATGTTGGGCCTGGAATGCCTCTTTGGTCTCTTGTAACTTGGCTTCACGTATTTTTTGGTATTATTTGGATAGGATTATTATATTACTTTAACTTTGTTCAAGTCCCAGGTGTTGCTGCGGCATTAGCTGATAAAGAAGGTCCTGGCCCTGCTGCTATAAATAAATATGTTGCGCCTACTGCCCTATTTTATTTCAGATGGGGCGCTTTGTTAACTTGGATAACAGGTGCGGCAGCTCTTCACTATAGTGGTATTGGTGTTCATAATGCTTTTGCACTTCAAACCGGTGCTGAAGTTATTGGAATAGGAGCTTGGTTAGGAACAATAATGTTATTCAATGTATGGGGTTTAATCTGGCCAAATCAAAAAAGAATCTTAGGTATTGTTGAAGCAACTGAAGCACAGATTGCTAAAGGTAAAGTAGTTGCTTTAATGGCATCTAGAACAAACACTTTGTTGTCTATACCAATGTTAATGTGTATGAGCAGTCATATGCATGGTTTACCATTATAAAGTTGAATTTAAAAAAATTTAACAGTAATATTTATTTACGGCAGCATAAGCTGCCGTTTTTTATTTGAAATCATATATATGTATATAAAAGAGATAAAAACAAAAGGCTATGAACGAGTAGTACGTGGCTGCGATGAAAAAAATAATTTTAACGCTTTTATAGCTATCCATACTTTAAAAAATGGCCCTGCGTTTGGCGGAATACGTTATTTTAATTATAGAAATAACGAAAGAGCATGCCTAGACGTAATGAAACTTGCAGAAGCTATGACTGAAAAATGTATTGTTGCTGGCATTAATATGAGTGGCGGCAAAACAGCAATACAAAAAAGTTTTTATAAAAATAATAAAGCATTTAAAGTTGATCAAAAAAATTTTTACCCGTGTTTAGGTGAGTTAATAAATTATCTTAATGGAGATTATTATGGTGGTCTTGATGTTGGTTTTGATTACACGATGTTACAAAAATTAACAGCCTATACTGACTTTACAACAAAATATTCTAATCCTGATATCGGAAGCTTATGCACAGCACTTGGGGTTTATAATGCTATAAAAGCTGGGGTTAAGTTTAAATTAAAAAAAGATTCAGTAAAAGGTTTAAAAATTGCAATTAAAGGAGTTGGGAAAGTAGGTTTCCAACTATCAAATTATCTTTTAGCTGATGGGGCAAAGCTTGTTATTGCTGATAAAAACTTTGATAAAATAAAATTTGCAGATAATCTACAAACTAAATTTTCCCATGAAATAAAAAATATTGACCATGATGAAATTCATAAAGAAGAGGTAGATATCTACTCCCCTTGCGCATTAGGTAACGATATTAGATTATCAAGAATTAAAGAGCTTAAATGTAAAATAATTTGTGGGGCAGCAAATAATCAACTAGACATCGCGGACCCAGAGGAAGCCAACCGTCAGTTAGTTGCCAACAATATTTTATATATACCAGATACATTGGCAAATGCTGGCGGGGTCTTTAGATCAGCAGGTATTATATTGAAGACAAGAGATGAACAAGATTCATTTAAATTAATAAAGGCTTTCTATGATAGAACGCTTAAAATATTAAATATTGCCGAAGAAAATGAAATATCACCAGCAGATGTATGCCAGCAAATTGGTCAAAATATTACTGGGAAGCCAAATAAATTCAAAATTAAGTTAGATAGCCTATAGCATTGAATTAAATCATAATTGACAGTAAAATACTTAATTAACACGGCAGCATTAGCTGCCGTTTTTATTTTAGAGTATTGTTTATGAATTATTTAATGAAAAACTATAAACCCATAGATATATCATTTGAATATGGTAAGGGCTGCTATCTATATACCAATAAAAAAGAAAAATATCTTGATGCTTTATCGGGTATTGGAGTCTGTTGCATTGGACATGCTCATAATGAAGTTACAAAAATCATAAATAAGCAATCAAAAAAATTGATTCATGTTTCAAATCTTTTCAACATACAAAACCAAGAAAATCTTGCAAATAAATTATGTAAAATTTCTAAAATGAATTCTGCTTTTTTTTGTAACTCCGGATCTGAGGCAAATGAGGCAGCAATAAAATTAGCAAGACTTCATGCAAATAATAAAAACTTAAAGAATTCAAAAATAATAATATTTGATAAATCATGGCACGGTAGAACTATTGCGACTTTAAGCGCTACAGGCAACAGCTCTGTTCAAAAAGGATTTAAACCTCTTCTAGGTGGTTTTGTTAAATGCAAACTAAATGACATTGTTACATTTAAGAAGTTGATTGAAAAAAATAATGTATCAGCAGTCATGCTGGAAACAATTCAAGGTGAAGGCGGTATAAGATTAGCTAACAAAAAATTTCTCAAAGATGTTAGAAGCATCACACAAAAAAATGATGTTCTATTAATTGTTGATGAAGTTCAAACTGGCATGGGTAGAACTGGAAAATGGTTTTCATATCAACATGCTAATATAAATCCTGACATAGTTACATGTGCTAAAGGTTTGGGTAATGGTGTGCCGATTGGTGCATGTCTGGGAAATAAAAAAGCTAGTAACCTATTCAAGCCGGGCTCTCATGGTAGCACTTTTGGGGGTAATCCTTTGGTATGCGCAGTCTCTTCAAAAGTAATAGATGTGATTGATAAAAAGAATTTATGCAAACAATCTGAAGTCATGGGCGACTACCTTATGTCAAAAATTAAAAATAAAATACAAGATTTAAGCATTTTTAAAGAAATTAGAGGCAAGGGCTTAATGATAGGTATTGAAATAAATAAAAAAAATACAAATATTGTAGAAGATTGTATCAAAAAAAACCTAATACTTAACTTAACTTCAGGTAATGTTATTAGATTATTACCTCCTCTTATTTTAAAAAAAAATGAAGCAGATTATATCTCAAAAGTTTTGTATCAGATTTTAAAAGAGTACTCCAATGAAAAATAAAAACTTTATTACACTGCTTGATATACAAAAAAAAGATTTAAATAATCTCATCTTGAGAGCTATTGAGCTTAAGAAGATGACACAAGATAATATTGTTTATACTCCATTACAAAATAAAACTTTAGCGTTGATATTTGATAAATCATCAACAAGAACTAGAGTATCTTTCGAAGTTGGAATGACTCATTTTGGTGGAAATACATTATTTTTATCACCAAGAGATACGCAACTTGGCAGAGGTGAGCCGATAGAAGACACTGCAAAAGTTATTTCTAGTATGGTTGATTGTATTGTAATAAGAACACATGATCATGATAATGTATTAAAGTTTTGTTCAAAATCTACAGTGCCTGTAATAAATGGTTTAACTGATCTTGTGCATCCTTGTCAATTACTCGCAGACATGATGACTTTTATGGAAATTAATGGCGATATTGCGGGCAAGAAAGTTGCCTGGATTGGGGATGCTAATAATATGTGTAATTCATATATTAATGCATCAAAGCAATTTGATTTTCATCTATCAATAGCTACTCCAAAAAATTATACGCCATCTTTATTTAAGGAAAATGAAGGCATTATTCTTACTCATGATCCTTTAATAGCCGCCAAAGACGCTGATTTAATTGTAACAGATGTATGGGCAAGCATGGGTCAGGAAGATGAGGAAGAGGAAAGAAAGAAAATATTTAAACCATTGCAAGTAAATGAAAAAATCATGTCTGTTGCAAATAAAAATGTGATATTTATGCATTGTTTACCTGCCCATAGAGGTGAAGAAGTCACGTCAGAAGTTTTAGATAGTAAATCAAGTGTAGTTTGGCAAGAAGCAGAGAATAGACTTCATGCTCAAAAAGCACTCCTTGAATATCTTTTGGTTAAGAATATTTAATCCTGGTCAAGCTCGGATCTAACTTGTTCTACGGATGTGTGTCTAATATCTTTTCCTTTAACTAAATAGATAGTATGTTGTGCGATATTTTTAGCATGGTCCCCAATTCTTTCAATACTTTTTGCACATGTAGATATAGAGAGAAAATTTTTGA
>CAJXAV010000007.1 GCA_913050095.1 uncultured Gammaproteobacteria bacterium | reverse complement strand
GTGTTTTTGAACATTTTATTTTTAATAAATTTGATATTGCTAATGGTGTATTTAAGTCATCTAACAAAGGATTAATGACGTCCTTTGAAACCAAGTCATCGTGACTTTTATTATCAAGATTTTTATATAACTTATTTAATATATTTTTTGACTGCTCCAATAAAGTCTCACCAAAGTTTATTGGTTTTCTGTAATGTGTACTCAATAATGCTAGTCTAATTACTTCTCCATCATGCTGTTCTAATAATTCTTTAACTGTAATAATATTTCCCAATGACTTAGACATTTTCTGACCTTCCATGTTTAAATAGCCATTATGTACCCAATATCTAGCGTAACTATTATTATTATGCGCACTGCAACTTTGAGCTATTTCATTTTCATGATGTGGAAATATCAAGTCTTGGCCGCCCCCATGAATATCTATTTCTTCTCCTAAAAAAGTTTCTACCATTGATGAACATTCAATATGCCATCCAGGCCTTCCATAACCCCATGGACTATCCCAGCCAGGTTCGTCTTTACTTGAAGGTTTCCAAAGCACAAAATCTCCAGGATATTTTTTATAGTCTGCAACTTCTACTCTTGCTCCAGATAACATTTCATCTTTATCTCTATTAGATAATTTTCCATATTGATCAAATGAAGTAACATCAAATAAGACATGACTGTCGTTTATGTAAGCTTTTTTGTTATCAAGAATTTTTTGAATCATAGAAATTATTTGTTTAATATTATCTGTAACTCGTGGCTCATGATTTGGACTAAGAACACCTAAACTTTTCATATCTTGATGATAAATATCAGTATATTTTTTTGTAATAGTTGATATTGGCTCGTTTAATTTCTTTGCAGCATCATTTATCTTATCATCTACATCGGTAATATTTCTTACATATATTACTTCAGGATAAATATCCATTAAAAGTCGATAAAGAACATCAAATATAACGGCCGGCCTAGCGTTTCCTATATGAGCATAATTGTAAACTGTAGGACCACAAACATACATTTTGATAGATTGTTGATCAATTGGGTGGAATGTCTCTTTCTGATTTGATAGAGTATTATATATTTTTAAATTCATAGTAATCTTAATAATTATACACTTAAAAGTGCTTGGTAAACATTATGAAATCTATATTAATAACAAATGCAACGATCATCAACGAAAACACAAGAAAGATAAGTGATATTTATATAAAAAACGGAAGAATTGATCAAATATCTAAAAATTTATCTCATATTGAAGCTGATACCATTATTGATGCATCAAATAAATACATTATTCCAGGAATGATTGACGACCAAGTTCACTTTAGAGAGCCTGGTTTAACTGATAAAGCGGATATTAGATCTGAGTCTTTAGCTGGAGTTATTGGTGGCACAACAACATATATGGACATGCCAAACAATAAACCTCCAATCATAACAAATGAGGGTTTAGACAAAAAATTTCAAGTAGCAAAAAATAGATCTTTTGCCAATTACTCATTTTACTTAGGTGCTACAAATGACAATATAGAAGAAATAAAAAATACGTCGAAAAGAGCTTGTGGGGTAAAAGTATTTATGGGTGCCTCTACGGGGAATATGTTAGTTGATAATTTACAATCTTTAGAAAATATATTTCTGCATTGTCCGAAACTGATAGCAACCCATTGTGAAAGCTCACCTATAATAGATAAAAATTTTAAAGCCGCAAAAGAAAAATACGGTGATAATATTCCTCTTGAAATGCATACAGAAATTAGAAGTAGAGAATGTTGCATAGAATCATCCACGTTGGCTGTTAACCTTGCAAAAAACTTTGGCTCTCGACTTCATGTTTTACATCTAACAACAAAAGATGAAATAGATTTTTTTTCTAATAGTGACAATGTTTCTGGCAAATCTATTACCGCTGAAGTTTGCATACATCATATGCTTTATTCAAAAAAAGATTATGCAACAAAAAAAGGTTTCATAAAGTGTAACCCGTCTATTAAAGAAGAGTCTGATAGACTTGCACTGATTGAAGCTGTAAAGAATAATAATATTGATGTTATTGCTACAGATCATGCTCCACATTTAATATCAGAAAAAACTGCAGAAAAGTATGAAGATATTCCTGCAGGTTTACCTGTAATTCAACATTCATTGAGAGCATGCTTAGAGTTTTATCATAATGGTATTTTTTCTCTTGAGCAGATTATTGAAAAGATTTGTCATAATCCGGCAATTTGTTACAACGTTAAAGACAGAGGTTTTGTAAGAGAAGGTTATTGGGCTGATTTAGTGTTAATAGATTTTCTCAATGAAGGACAAATAGATGAAATGCAAGTGATGCATAAATGTGGTTGGTCAGCGTTTTCAGATGTGCCGTTTAGAACGAATGTTTTAATGACTATCGTTTCAGGGAATATAGCTTATAAAGATAATCAAATTCCAGAACAGCCTTATGGGCTAGAACTGGAATTTAATAATTAATTAACCTGCTTTTTTTAATTGTTGAACACCTTTTTGGTTCTTATCAACTTCAACAACAATGTCGCTTTTCAATGAAGCTTGGCATGCGAGTATATAACCTTGATCAAGCATATCTCCATCTAATGTATATGCAAAGTCAGATAACTCTTTCACTTTACCTTCTTTTAATACAGCTCTGCATGTACCACAACCACCACTTTTACAATCACATGGCCAATCTATACCTGCATTTTCAGCAGCTTTAAGTAAGTTTATTTTACCGTTTACTTCAAAAGTCTCGCCAGTATTCGCAATTGTTACTTTATAAGTTTTATTTTTATCTCCAAATCCAAACATACTACCTCCAAATTTTCTAAAAAAAAGTAGCCGGAAAACCGGCTACAAGTGTGCGGAGCAAGGTGCTCCAGGGGATGTACAAATCTTAAAACTTAAATACATTCTAACACGTTTTCTTATAATGTACAGATATATCTATGCAAATATTGAATTATTTATCATATATATAACAATTACTTAGAATAATACAAATATTGTACAAATAAACCTACATAATACTTGATTTAAATCTAAACTAGTATATATTGTTATATATGAATAATGAACAAAACTACAGAATATGAATATTGAACAAAACTACAGAATAGGTTTAACAACACAAATCACAGGAATTCGACCTGAAACACTTCGTGCATGGGAAAGGAGATACGAGGTTGTAAAACCAATAAGAACTGAAGCTGGTGATAGACTTTATACTCAAGCCGATATTGATAGATTACTCTTAATTAAAAAGCTTGTTGATAATGGTGATGCTATCAGTGCAGTTGCTAACCTAAATTATGAAAATTTAGAAAAAAGAATTTCTAGCTGTAAAAGTGCAATAACAAGTTCTGGGAAAAATGATCTTAATTTTATTTTACTTGGTAAAACAATCCTTGATAAAAAGAGCTTAGACAGTATGAGATTAAATATGATAGATGTTGTGCAAGATGTTAGAAACATTAAATCAAACTATCATTGTAAAATCGATTTTATAATAGCTGAAGTTCAAACTGTAAATCAGGGTACTTTTAAAAATCTACAAAAAATCCTCAAGCAATCAAAAGCGACAAAGCTTTTATGCGCTTACGATTTTGGTAAAGAGAGTGACATAGCAAAATTAACCTCTCAAGATACTGGAACAACTTCATTACCCTTGAATCATTCAGAAATAACAAGTTGGTGTAGTTCGAATTTTCCAAACTATCTACAATCTACTTCTACCGATAGACTTCTTACCGATCAAGATATTACAAATATTGTTGCTGCTGGAAGCACTATTAACTGCGAATGCCCAAGACATTTAGGTGACCTAATTAGTAAGCTTACAGCATTTGAAAAATATTCCTCAGAATGTGAGGTTAGAAACACAAAAGATGCTGAAATACATAAAGAACTTGAAACAACTTCAGCAAAAGCAAGATATCTACTTGAAGAAGTGCTTATCAAGCTTGCAAAAGTTGAAGGTATAAAATACTAAAAGAAATGAGATCACTTGTCCTTTTTTCTAACGATTTAAGATTAAATGACAATGATGCTATAAACTCAGCAATCCAATCAAATAAAGAAATCTCTCTTTTGTTTGTATATGATAAAGAACTTTATTCTAAAACACATGGTTCTGCTAACCTTTGGTGGTTAGAAAAAAGTTTATTCAAGCTTAAAAATAATCTAGAAAAAAAGAATCTTACGTTAAATATAATAAGTGGCCAATATACCGAAACAGTAGTAAAAGTAGCAAGCAAATATAACTTTGACTCCGTATTTTTAAACGAAAATAAACATCCTGATTTTATAAAAGAAGAAGAAAATTTGCGCATTGAGCTAAAAAAAAATGGTATTCAGCTTCATTGTTTTAACAAAACAAATATAATAAATCCATCAAAAATACTAAATAAAACTGGCGAACCATTTAAAGTATACAGTCCATTTTACAAAAAATGTAAATTTGACTACGTGCAACAAAAAGTTCTTGTTTTCCCTAAATCTAATATTAAACATTTTACAATTGACGAAAAATCAATTGATACAAATGAGATTTTCTCTTCAAGTAATAATAAATGGTCAGCTAAGCTCGAAAAATATTGGGAACCAGGCGAAGAAAGTGCGATAAAATCTATGAAAGATTTTTTCAAAACTTCTCTTTTTAATTATAAAGATGTGAGAGATATTCCCGGAACACTAGGAACATCGAGACTTTCTCCACATTTACGTTTCGGAGAAATCACCACAAATCAAATAATAAGCAATTTTGAGTTTCACGAGAATCATTCTCTAAGTAAACATGAAGAGCACTTTATAAAAGAGCTATATTGGAGAGAATTTGCTTATTACATTTTATTCCATTTTCCATATGTAGTTGATAAACCTTTTAATAAAAAATATGAAAATTTTGAATGGGAAAATAATTATGAGACAAACCTATCTAAATGGAAAAAAGGGCTTACTGGGATTAGAATTGTTGATGCTGCAATGAATGAGTTATGGGAATCCGGATGGATGCATAATAGGACAAGGATGATAACTGCCTCCTTCCTTACTAAAAATCTTTTAATTCCATGGCAAGAAGGTGAAAAATGGTTTCGCGACACCCTTGTTGACGCTGATATTGCTAATAATGTTATGGGATGGCAGTGGGTCTCGGGCTGTGGAACAGATGCAGCTCCATATTTTAGAATATTCAATCCCTTGCTTCAGGAAAAGAAGTTTGACCCAGAGAATTTATACACAAAAAAATGGTTAAAAAACTTTGACTCATACTCTGAAGAGGGAAAATACGATCTTCTAGAAAATGAAAATACTATGAGACCAATTATTGATCTTGGAAAAAGCAGAAACATTGCTTTAGAAAGATTTTCTAATATCAAATAAAAAATTATTTTTTAAATCTTTTTATTATATAACCTAGTAATATTTCCTTAAATTCATTTGTTATATTGTCACCTTTCAATGTTATGCTTTTCTCACCATCTATATAAACTGGCGCAGTTGGATTTTCTCCTCTTCCAGGAAGACTGATACCTATATCTGCATGTTTGCTTTCTCCCGGACCATTAACAATACAACCCATAACTGAAATTTTTAAATCTTCTACACCTGGATAATCTTTTTTCCAGATAGGCATACTTGTCTTTATATGTTGATCTATATCAAATGCTAGTTTTTGAAAGTAGTTACTACTAGTCCTTCCACAACCAGGACAGGATGTAACGTCTGGTAAAAAATTCCTAATACCTAGACTTTGGAGTATTAATTTTGCTATATCAACTTCTTTAGACCTATTTCCGTTTATATCTGTAGTTAATGAAACTCTTATTGTATCTCCTATGCCGTCTAATAATAAAGGCCCTAATGCGCATGAAGAATAAACAATACCCCTTTCATTACTTCCAGCCTCTGTAAGGCCAAGATGTAATGCATAATCACATAACTTTGATATTTTTTTATAAACATCTATTAACATATTAACTTTACTTAATTTACAGGAAATAATTATTTTATCTTTACTTATACCTATTAATTCAGCTAATTTCGCACTTTCTAATGCAGAATCTATAACTACCTCACACATAACATCGTCTAGAATTTTTGGTTTTTTTAGCTTGTTATTAATATCTAATTTCTTTGCTAATAATTCTTGGTCTAAACTTCCCCAATTAACTCCGATTCTAACAGGCTTATCAAGCTTGCATGCAGTTTCAATCATTGTCGAAAAGTTTTTATCTTTTTTATTTTTTTTTCCAACATTGCCGGGATTAATTCTAAATTTATCTAAAAAACTAGCCTCACTTTCATATTTGTTTAATAAAATATGTCCATTAAAATGAAAATCACCAACTATAGGAATTGAAATACCACTTTTTAAAAGCTTTTCTTTAATAAATGGTATTGCCTGAATTGCATCTGAGTCATTAACTGTAACTCTAACTATCTCTGAGCCAGCTTTAGCAAGCTGAATTATTTGCTCAGAAGTCTTGTCTATATCTGATGTATTTGTATCAGTCATCGACTGCACAACTATTGGATTGCCACCACCAATAAGAACATTTCCTACTTTTACTGTGCTGGATTTTCTTCTATTTATATTATTACTACTCATGTGTATTATTATCACATGAACATTTAATAATTGGGAGTTTTTATGAGAGGTTTGTTAGTTACAGGGACAGATACTGATGTAGGTAAGACATGGTTCATGTTAAAACTTGGAGAACTATTAAAAAGTAATAAAATTAAATTTCATTTTTTAAAGCCGGTAGAATCTGGCTGTGAGAGCCCAAATAATCAAATAGTTCCAAATGATGCACTTCAATATTCTAAACTAGAAAATGCACCTTTAGAAAAAATATGCAAATATATGTTCAAAGCATACGCTTCTCCTCCTAGGGCGGCAAAAATGGAAAATAAAAGCATAGAATTAGAAGATATATTAAATTTTATAAAGATTAATAGTGACAATGATGCATTTAATATTATTGAAGGGTGTGGTGGTTTTTTTTCTCCTATTGCTAACAATAAGTTAACTTCTGATCTTGCATTAGAAATAGGTTTGCCCGTTGTATTAGTTGTTAAAAATACGCTAGGATGCATAAATCATTCACTTCTGACCATAACAGCGATGAACTCTCTAGGATTAAATATTAAATTCATAATATTAAATGATATTTCCAAAAAAACTCCTCTTGATAATTATGATGAATTATCTAATTTTACAAATATACCTATTTTTAGAATGTCTTATAATAAAGAACTAAATAAAGATATATTAGCACATTTAAATTAAATGCCAGAATTACCTGAAGTAGAAACAATTGTAAACGGCGTAAAGCCGTATTTAATTAATAAAAAAATCATTAAGTGTAATGTTTTTACAAAGAAGCTTAGATGGAATTTACAAAACGACTTGGCTAAAAAATTAATTAATAAAAAAATAAATAAAATTGAAAGAAGAGCTAAATATATTATTATTTCAGGTGAAAATTTTTTTCTAACAATTCATTTAGGGATGACGGGTACTTTACGAGTTTCCAATAAAAAAGAAAAAAAAGAAAAACACGATCATTTTATATTGCAACTGAGCTCAAAATATATTTTAAAATACAATGATCCAAGAAAGTTTGGCATGATATTCTTTTCAGAAGAATCTCCAATTTCTTCAAATAAATTATTTAATAATCTTGGATTAGAGCCCTTAAGCAAAAAATTTAATGCTGAATATTTGTATAAAATTTCAAGAAATAGAAACGTAGCTATAAAGTCTTTTCTTATGAATTCAAATATTGTTGTTGGTATTGGAAATATCTATGCTTCAGAATCATTATTTCTTGCTGAAATTAAACCAAATAAAATTTCAAAAAAACTTACAAAAGCTAATTGTTTTGCTTTAACTAATAGCATAAAAAAAGTTTTGAAGAATGCTATAAAAAAGGGCGGGTCTACAATTAATGATTATATTACTGTTGATGGAAAAAAAGGGTACTTTCAGTATGATTTTAAAGTATATGGCAGGACATCTCTGCCCTGCCACATTTGTCGAAATAAAATTTTACAGATAAAAATTAATCAGAGATCTAGTTTTTACTGCAAAACTTGTCAGAAATAATTAATTATTTCTTTTGTTGTTCATAGAACATTTTATTCATTCTATGTGAGTTTGCATCACAACAAGATATTGCTTGTTTTGCTGTTTCCTCAACCAACTCTAACCTATCTAGTAATGCTTGATCAGCAGCACAACCTGAAAGCAGAACTGCAACACATAGTCCTAGAAGTGTTTTTATTTTTCTCATTGAAGCCTCCTTATTATTATTTAAGCTTAAAATCCCCTAATGGGATTTTTTACTATATCAAATAAAAGTTTCTAGTCAAAGCTATATAATCAGATGTTTGGCAGTATTTATACTGTCAAACATTGATTATATTAATTTTGAGGAGGACATTCTAAAAATTTAAAAGAAGAAAGCCGTCCCTGGCTTTCAATTCTTTAAAAAAACAATTACTTACCTAAACACTGCCTGTAAAGACAAATTGAAGCTAAAAACCAAACACCTAACATAATAATGAGCTCTAACATACTAACCTTCCATGAGTTAAATAATAATAATAATATATTAGAATATAATAATATATATATTATATATGTCAATAGTATTTTTGCTTTTATTTATACTTTTTTTCTAATGCTACTTTTACTTCTTTGCTCACAAAAGGTGATATATCGCCACCAAGCTGGGCTATTTCCTTCACTAGCGAAGATGATAAAAAAGCGTATGATTCTGATGGTGTAAGAAAGATTGACTCAATATCTTGATTAAGCTTTTTGTTCATACTAGACATCTGAAATTCGTATTCAAAATCTGAAACTACTCGCAAACCTCTTAGTATAACTTTTGCATCAAGTTTTTTTGCAAAATCTACCAGCAGTCCACTAAAGCCTATTACTTCAATATTATCAATATTTACTAAGGATTTTTCGGCAAGTTCAATCCTCTCATCTAAAGAAAAAACTGTGTCTTTTTTTGAATTTTCGGCAACACATATATATACCTTGTCGAAAATATTCGAGGCTGCTCTCTGCACTAAATCTCTATGACCATTTGTAAATGGGTCAAACGTGCCTGGATACACTGCAATATTCATTATTTATCTCAATAAATTATTAATATAAGAAAATTATACCACAGTATTTTTATACTGATATAAGAGGTATGCAACATCTCCTAATTTATCACTTTTAATTAATTCCCAATTAGGAGGAATATCAATATTATTTTCTGGATTTTTACAATAAGGGAGCTCAATATAAATCTTACATTTATTACTTAGCTTTTTTAACTTATTTAGTTTTGGAAAAATATTATTAATAATATTTTTTGAAAAAGGTGGGTCTAAAAATATTATATCTACTTCATCGTGATGACCTTCTATATATTCTTCAGCATTAGCATGTATTAAGTCTACATTACTTGCTTCAAATTTTATCTTTTGTGAGTTAAGGGAATTTATGATGTCAATATCATTATCTACCATAAATACTTGTTTTGCCCCTCTTGAAGCGGCTTCAAATCCTAAAGCCCCACTACCTGCAAAAAGGTCGATGCACACAGAGTTTTTTACATCATTTTGAAGCCAATTAAATAAAGTCTCTCTGATTTGATTTTTTGTGGGCCTCAAATCTCTTTTTTCTAAAAAAGATATATTTCTTCCTTTCCAAGCTCCAGATATTATTTTTACCTTTAAATTACTTTTATTTTTTTTTTGCTTTTTCATTACCAACTACAAGGGTAATTAAATTATCAATGTCTATTTCTTCCTGAAAAGCACTTATAATATCTTTTTTTGTCAAATTGGAAATATTAGATGTAAACGTACTTAAATAATCAATTGGCAAATTATAGTAATTAATAATTGATAAGTAGTTTAGAATGTCACTATTACTATCTATCCTGAGAGGAAACCCGTTAATAATAGCTTGCTTAGCGTCGTTTAGCTCTTTTTCAGTTGGCCCTTTTTTATAAAAGTCTTTGACCATATCTTGAATTAGTTTTACTGATAATTGGGCTTGCTCTGATTTTGTTTCAATGCCTATTACAAAAGGACCGATTTCTTTCATAGGGTAAACATAACTATAAACACCATAAGTTAATCCTCTTTTAACTCTTAACTCTTGCATTAATCTTGCACTAAATCCGCTTCCACCAAAAATATAATTTCCAACATAAAGTGGAAAATTATTGTCTGAACCTCGCTTAATAGACAAAGTTCCTACATAAATATGAGCCTGCTCTGAATTTGATTTTTTAAATATATATTTTCCCTTATTTTTTTTAACAGCAGTACTAATGGGTTTTCCACTAATTTTACTGTGGTTAAGTGATTTTGAAATTTTTTCAACTAATTTAATTATGTCATTTTTTGCAAGGGGAGAAACGATTGCAATTTTGGCAGTATTTGTATTAATATTTTTTTTATAAAAGTTTAATACATCTTTTCTCTGAATTTTCTTGACAGTATTTTTCAAACCATTAGTTGGAGATGCATATGGATGCTTACCATACATCTCTTTAAAAAATAAATTTGATGCGATTTCACTTGGATCTGATTCTTCTTCAATAATTGAAGATATGGTTCTATTTTTTTGAATATCAAACTCATTTTTTGGAAATGTGCTTTCTGATAAAATTGTTAAGAACATCTTTATAGACGGATCAAAATATTTTTTGTCGGTGAGAGACCTTAACGAAACGGAGGACTTATCTTTATTAACAGAAGTATTAAAAATTGCTCCTGTTGATTCAAAAACTGATGCAATATCTTCAGAGTTCATCTTTTTTGTTCCTTCATCAAGTAAATTATGAGTTAACATTGATAGTCCTTTTAATGAGCCATCTTGATCTGCTCCAGCGTTAAATGTAATTTTTATATCTATCATTGGAATATTAGCAGACTTAACGAATAAGACTTTTACTCCATTTTTAGTAGTATATTCCGAAACTGCCACATCTGCTTTTGTCATATTAGATACTGCCATAGTTATTATAAAAAAAGATAATTTAAATAATGTTTTCATTGTTTTGTTACATTATTAACTGTTACTGTTGTTTTAAGATTTTCAACCAAATATTTCTTAGCAACTTCTCTTACTTGCTGTGCTGTGATTGCATTAATATTAGATGTATACTCATCTATAACTTTTATACTGCCAACAGATGTTTTAATCATGCCCAAAATTCTTGCCTGATAATCTATTGAATCACGCTGATATATTTCTGTTGCTAGAACTTGTGCCTTGATTCTATCAAGTTCTTTTTTGTTAACAAGATTTGTTTGCAGATCTTCAATTAAATTTTGTAACTCGTTTTCTATAAGATCAATACCTACTCCAACCATTGGATTAACATCAATCATAAGAAGTGGGTCCTGTCTGGAAAACATTGAATATCCAGAGTCTGCATAACTTGCAATCTTTTTTTCCTTTATAAGAACTTTCTGTAATCTTGAATTTTGACCACTACTTAGTATTCCTGATAATACTGACAAGGCATAACATTCCCACTTCTCAATATTTTCATTATTGATACTAGGAACTTTATAGCCTGTGATCAAATAAGAGGGCTTTCCATCTATTTTTATTGAATTTACTTTTTCACCAAATTGTTTTGGTTCTTCTCTTAAAATTCTTTCTTTGATTCCCATTCTTTTTTTTGTGCCATAATATTTTTCAACCAATCTAAAAGTTTTATCAAAATCAATATCACCCACAATTACAATTGTTGCATTGTTTGGTGCATACCAATTTTTATACCAATCAGATATATCTTTATATGACATATTATTTAGATCTTCCATCCATCCAATTATTGGATCGTGATATGAACTATTATTGTAAGCGCTTGCATATAACTGTTCATATGCAATACCTTCAGGCTGATCATCTGTTCTCAGTCTTCTTTCTTCCTTTATTACCTCTATTTCTTTTAAAAAATCTTCTTCATTAATAACTAAATTCGTCATTCTATCTGACTCCAGCCTTATTGCTTCTTCAAGGTACTGCGATGGTAATGTTTGATAGTATGCAGTGTAATCTTTACTCGTAAATGCGTTTTCTCTACCTCCTAGTTTCGCAATGACTGAAGAAAATAATCCCTTTGGATTTTTTTTTGTTCCTTTAAACATCATATGCTCGAGAGCATGCGATAAACCAGTTTTACCACTAACTTCATCAGCTGAGCCGATTTTATACCATATATGACTTGTAACGACAGGAGCTCTTTTATCTTTTTTTAATATAATCTGGAGTCCATTACTTAACGTTTTTTCCATTACTTCAGCCCTCGCATTAAAAGATACAAATAATACCAATATGATTAAGATATTAGAAAGAATAAAGTATCTCACAAAATTAAATTTACAAAGAATATTCACGACTTTGCCCTAAAAAAATATTTAAAATTTATGAGCTAAATATAACATAAAATTATCTATATATTATTTATATAGTTTCTATATTTTTAAAAAATAAACTTTTTTTGTCAAAATATTTAATTTTACAAATATACTTTTTGTAGAGGTGTGTTAAAAAAAAATATAATTAATATAATAATTATAGTTAATATCTAATATGCAATAACTTTAAGGTGTATATAATCATTTAATTATATATAAGTAATTGATTATATTATATATTTTCTGTCTGATTGATAAAATTTAGCACTCTTGTATAATGAGTGCTAAATAAACAAGAGACTTTGTTTTATGAATAAAACTTTAGAATATAATTACAACACACTTCCTTCGACCTCAGGAAGTATAGATACTTACATTAATCATGTAATGTCTATTCCTGCGCTTTCCACAGAAGAAGAAGTTGCCTTGGCCATAAAACTTCAAAATACAAACGACCTCGAATCAGCAAAAAAGCTAATCATGCATAATTTAAGATACGTTGTTTATATTGCTAGAAGCTACTCAGGATACGGATTAAATCTAAGTGATTTAATACAAGAAGGTAATATTGGTCTAATGAAGGCTGTAAAAAAATATGACCCAAATAAGAATTTAAAGCTAATTACATTTGCTGTGTTTTGGATTAAGTCAGAAATACATGAGTTTGTTATAAAAAATTGGAAAATTGTCAAAGTTGCAACTACAAAAACTCAAAGAAAACTTTTTTTCAACTTAAGATCAAAAAAAAATTCTTTATCAAGTCTCTCACATAAAGAAGCTTCATCTATTGCCGATGATCTAGGTGTTCCAGTTAGAGATGTTTTTGAGATGGAAAAAAGATTGCATAATCATGACTTAGCAATTGAAAATACAGATGATGAGAACGCATCTCCCACATTATACTTAAAAAGTAACGAATTAGAGCCAGATCAAATTATTGAAAAAAATGAAAAATCAGCTTTAAATGATAAACTTTATAAAGCGATTAATAATCTTGATGAAAGAAGCAGAGATATAATGAAAAGCAGATGGTTATCTGAAAACAAATTAACATTGGAAGATTTGTCCAAAAAATATGATATTTCTCGAGAAAGAATTAGGCAAATTGAAAGTGAAACAATGTCAAAACTTAAAGAAAATCTTTAATATTCATTATTAATACTAAGTATCTATCAGCGATCAAGAAACCAAATATAGCTGATAAATAAACTATTGAGTAATTAAATATTTTGTTAGCTAGAACATTATTCTTAGCAAGCTGCATTCTAAAAACATAATATAGAAATACTAAATTTAAAACTACAGCGCCAGCCAGATAAAAAAAGCTTGAAAACTTAATAATAAATGGCAAGAAGCTTACTATAGTAAGCATCAAAGTATATAAAGTTATATGAACCCTAGTATATTGTTCCCCATGTGTTACAGGTAACATTGGAATTTTCGCCGCATAATAATCTTCTTTCCTATAAAGTGCTAAAGCCCAAAAATGTGGTGGCGTCCATGTAAAAATTATTAAAAATAAAATTACTGCTATAAGATCAATTTGGCCTGTCATTGCAGTCCAACCAAGTAACGGAGGAGTTGCTCCAGCTGCGCCACCAATTACGATATTTTGCGGTGTACTTCTTTTTAGATACATCGTATAAATAAATGCATAACCTACAAGAGATCCAAGTGTAAGCCAAGCAGTAAGTTCGTTTATATGAAAATACAGAATATAAAATCCAACTAACGCTATTGTCATTGCGTATACAATAACATTTTTAGTTTTAAGTAAACCTGATGCCAATGGTCTACCTTTAGTACGGGACATAATTTTGTCTATTCTCTGATCAAGTAATTGATTAATTGATCCCGCAGATAATGACATCAAAGCTATACCTAAATTTCCAAAAAATAATACTTTTAAGTTAATATTCAGTGGGTCAGCTAATAACATTCCAATAAAAGAGGTAAATATCATTAATAAAACAACTTTTGGTTTTGAAGAATCTAAATAGGCTTTATATATCTTAGAATTAAACATAATAAAATTTACAAATTATTTTTTACACATCTAATTAAATATAGCTGCGTTACCAAACACATTAGCAAAAGAGCAGCATTACCGTTATGAGCAACAGCGATATAAATAGGTAAACTCATTTTTATATTTAATACGCCTAAGAGAATTTGCACAAATAATAAAAAAACTAGAAAAACAGAAATTATTTTTTGATAAGAAATTTTAATTGCTTTAAATGAAAATATTGCAAGAATTAAGATTAGAGTGGTAACCATTATTGCCCAAATTCTATGAGTAAAATGGATAGCAACTCTTGCAGGACTATCCAACCTTCCAAATTCATAATTTAAGTTTGTTGCAAACTCTATTATAAATGCATTATAAAAATCCATTTGTGGCCACCATGAGTCATGACATTTTGGAAAATCTGCGCAAGCTAATGCAGCATAATTTGTACTTGTCCACCCACCTAGCATAATCTGAATTGTTAAAGCACCAAGTGTTAAGTAACCTAATAAAGATAATCTCTTTATTTGAGTAGTTGAAATATTTGTAAATAAATCAGTTTCATTAAAGTATTTATTTTTATTGTATCTTAAAAATAAAATCCACAATAAAGTTATAATAGTTAATCCGCCTACTAAATGAAACATAACAATAAGAGGCTGCAGTTGGAGAGTAACCGTTAACATTCCTAAAGTCGCCTGCATTATTACAAGAATAGAAATCGCGGCTGAAAGCTTAAATAACTTACTTGTGTTATTTTTATAAAATATGTATGAAATTATAAAAATAAATATTCCTAAAAATCCTGCAAGATATCTGTGAATCATTTCTTTCCAGGCCTTACCAATGTCTACACTTGTCCCCTTAAAGCTATTTTCGGCATTACTAATTTCAATAGCATTATCAGGTACACCTATTAAGAAACCATAACACCCTGGCCAATCTGGGCATCCTAAACCTGCATGAGATAACCTAACATATGCTCCAAGTGTTATTACTGAAAAAGTAATAGTAATCACAAATAACAAATAATTATTTATTTTTATCATAAAATTTTTATCCAATTCTCGATACTTTTAAAATCTTCTTTATATCTTTTTTTAAGCCTTTCGGATTAAAATCTTTTTGATAATACATAAAAATATTTCCCAAAGGATCAACTAAATATAAATGATTTTTTTTAAGTTTATTAAAAAAGCTGTTATCTATAATTTTCAGCAACTTTATCTTATTGTATTTATTTATAACTTTTTTATTTTCATTATTTAAAAAACTTTTCTTGACAATCGCTACATTAGATATTCTTTGTCTCTCTCTTCCTACAGACTCTCTAACCTGCTGCATCATATAAAGTGTAGCCTCACATACTAAATCACAAGTCTCATCTTCGTAAACGTACATAAAAACCCATTTCTTTTCATTCATTAGAGTTTCATAAAAATCTTCATTACTATTTATTGTTATTACTGGCTCTATAAGATTTCCATGAGATTTTGGAGAAGGTATTGGTACTATATCACTATATTTGTACATTAATGATGCCAACACTAAAGGTCCTGCAAAAGAAAAGATTATAAGCAATAAGAATAATCTTGTTTTAATTAAAGAAAAATAATCAGCTTTTTTATTCATTTTTTTTTCTCATAAAAAAAAGTATTGTTAAAATAACTAACGCAAGCGCCATGCTAAACCATTGAAATGCATAACCCAGATGTTTATTGCTATCCATAAATACAATTTGCCAGTTTCTATTGAACCCATATTTATTTTCAGGACTTAACCTAAAAACTACTCCTGATATTAAAAGATTTTTTTCATCAATGGAGTTTTTAACTTCTTCAAAATTTATGGCTTGCAACAATCTAGGCCATTTTTTATCAGTCGATATATTACCAATAGTATAACTCTTATCTCTAGGATAAATATAGCCGTTAATTTCTTGTACATTGTTCTGAATCCCTTGATTATTTAAATATTGATAATTTTTATTAATGTTCTGACGCTCTCCCTTCATTTTAATCCAACCTCTATCTACAAGAATTATTTCGTTGCTATCTAATAATTTAAAAGGGGTTATTACGTTAAAACCTGGTTTTTTATTTTTAATTTTATTATCAATCAGAAAAATTTTATTTATATATTTACCTTGAATTACATAGTTTCTGTAATATTTTTTTTTAATATTGTTATCTGAAATAAAAGAAATTTTTTCAGGTTTAAATGACTGTCTTTTTTTATATAAATTTACTATATTTTCTTTTTCGTTTGCTCTTTCTAATTGCCATAATCCTAAAGATACAAATAAGGATATACATAATAGAAAAATAATGCTAGAAAGTAGTTTAATTCTCATAAACAAATATTTTACACATGTTTAAAATCATTTTTATATTTTTATTTTTACTTATCATTATTAGTTTATTTAGCTCACTATTCTTCTTAGTCAAAGATAAAAGCGACAAGAAAAGAGTCGTAAATGCGCTAAAAGTTAGAATAGGCTTATCAGTATTATTATTTATAATACTTATCATCATGTATATGAATGGATATATTCAGCCACATGGAGTATATAAATAATTTTATATCCAATATACAAAGATAAATAACCCAAGCCAAACTACATCTACAAAATGCCAATACCAAGCAACCGCCTCAAATGCGAAGTGGTTTTTTGGATTAAAATGCCCATATATAGATCTACCCAAAATTACCATTAACATTATGGTGCCAATAGTTACATGAAAACCATGAAATCCTGTAAGCATGAAAAATGTTGATCCATATATTCCACTACCCATGTTTAAGTTCAAATCGTTAAAAGCATGGCCATACTCAAGTGCCTGTAAGTACATAAAAATTATACCTAAAGCTACAGTCAAACCTAATCCAATAATTAACTGCATTCTTTTCATTTCTTTAAGTGCATGATGGGCCCATGTCAATGTAACCCCACTTGTTAAAAGTATTGCTGTGTTTATAGCTGGTAGCCCCCATGCTCCCATAGTTTTAAAATCTCCGCCAATTTCTCCTGGGCCATTTCCTGTTAACGGCCAGATAGCTTCATATTCAGGCCACAAAAAAGTATTTGTTGCTAAGCCTGACCCTTCACCGCCTAACCATGGTAATGAATAAGCCCTCACATAATAAAGAGCTCCAAAAAAAGCTGCAAAGAACATTACTTCAGAGAAAATAAACCATATCATTCCCATTCTAAACGACGAATCAACTTGAGAATCGTATAGACCGTCCTCGCTTTCTGAGATTACAGTACTAAACCAACCTACAATCATAAATACAACTATTGCTAGCCCCGCAAACAAGATATATTTTCCAATATCGCTACCATTTAATAATGACGAACCACCGACCATTGATGTACAAACACCTACTGTAGCAATAATTGGCCATTTGCTTCCATGTGGTATGTAATAACTTCCTGATTCTGACATCTACTTCTCCCCTTTAAAATTAGTTTTTTTAGACACATTTATTTTTTCAAAAAAAGAATACGATAATGTGACTGTTTTTATTCTATTTGGTAGTTTTTCATCTATAGCAAAATATAGCGGTAATTTTACAATTTCACCAGGCTTGAAAGTCTGCTCTTCAAAACAGAAACACTCTATTTTTTTTAAGTATTTTGACGCCTCATTTGGAGACACGCTTGGAACTGCTTGACCAATAATAGTCTCACCTGTTTTATTTGTTGCGATGTAAAGAGTACTATAAACTTTTCCTGGAGATATACTCATCTCAAATTCTGAAGGTTTAAATGATAGCTTTTTATCGTTTGACTGGTGTGAAATAAACTGAATATTTAATTTTTCAGAACTAATATTTTTATTTTCAGAATATGACTCAATTTTTTCTTTGAGGTTTGATGTATTGCCATTCAAACCTGTGACATCACAAATAATATTATATAAAGGTATTAAGGCAAATGAAAAAAGAAACATTGTAAAACATACAAAAATTAATTTTTTAGTTGTCTTAATATTTAAACTTTTATAATTCATATTTTTTAACTACCTGCTAGACATAATGTAATAAAAGCTAATATAAATTAATATCGCTATTAGCGCTAAAATAATTGTTGTTAATTTTACCTTTTTTTTAGTCTCCAAAAATTCTCCTAGTAACCTTAATTACTATTTAATAACAGGTGGTGTGTTAAATGAATGATATGGTGGTGGAGAAGATAAAGTCCATTCTAATCCCTCAGCTCCTTCCCAAACTTTATCTGTTGCCTTCACGCCACCTTTAATTGTTTTAATAATAAGGTATAGGAAAATTAATTGCGCAAACCCAAACCCGAAAGCACCTATACTCGCTATCATATTATAATCTGCAAATTGCAGTGAATAGTCTGGAATTCTTCTTGGCATTCCAGCTAATCCAACAAAATGCATTGGGAAAAAAGTTAAATTCACAAAGAATGTCGAAAGCCAGAAATGTGCCTTCCCAAGAGTTTCAGAATACATATTTCCTGTCCATTTTGGCAACCAGAAATAACATGCTGCCATGATCGCAAATATAGAACCTGGTACTAATACATAGTGAAAATGCGCAACAACAAAATAAGTATCATGATATTGGAAATCAGCTGGTGTTATTGCCAACATTAATCCAGAAAATCCACCGATTGTGAACATAATAATAAAACCAATCGCAAAAAGCATTGGGGTTTCGAAAGTCATTGCCCCTTTCCACATTGTTGTAACCCAGTTAAATACCTTAACTCCAGTAGGAACCGCAATAAGCATTGTGGCAAACATAAAGAATACTTCACCAGCTAAAGGCATACCGACCGTAAACATATGATGCGCCCATACTATAAACGATAAGAAAGCTATGGAAGCAGTTGCATATACCATTGAACTGTATCCAAACAATGGTTTGCGTGCGAAAGTTGGAATTATTGCAGATACAACACCAAAAGACGGAAGAATTAAGATGTATACTTCAGGGTGACCGAAAAACCAGAAAATGTGCTGGAACATTACTGGATCTCCGCCGCCAGCAGCATTAAAAAAACTTGTTCCAAAAAACTTATCTGTTAACAACATTGTTACTCCGCCAGCTAAAACCGGCATTACAGCAATCAATAAAAATGCGGTTATTAGCCAAGTCCAAACAAATAGAGGCATCTTCATAAGTGTCATTCCTGGAGCTCTCATATTAAGAATTGTAGCAACTATATTAATGGCACCCATAATTGAGGATAAACCCATAAAATGTATAGCAAATATTAGAAATGGGAATGCATCACCAGTTTGAAGACTTAATGGTGGATAAAGTGTCCAACCGCCAGCTGGTGCTCCACCATCCATCCATAAGGTTGAAAGAAGCATAGAAAATGCAAACGGCATAATCCAGAAACTCCAATTATTCATTCTTGGTAAGGCCATATCAGGACCACCAATCATTATAGGTATCATCCAGTTTGCCAACCCTGTAAATGCTGGCATAACAACACCAAAGATCATTACAAGAGCATGCATTGTAGTCATTGAATTAAAAAACTGCGGATCTACAAATTGTAAACCGGGTTGAAATAATTCTGATCTTATTACTAAGGCCATTAACCCACCGATGAAAAACATTATCATCGCAAACCAAAGATAAAGTGTCCCAATATCTTTATGGTTTGTAGTCGTTATCCACCTCATAATACCTGATGGATGTTCTTCATGATGTGTGTCTTTAACTACCGAACTCATAATAATTCTCCTTATTTATTAATTTTAGCAATGCCTGAAGTTTTTTTATCAGAAGCATTAGCTAACCATTCATTATATTCCTTCTCTTCAACTGCTTTTATAACAATAGGCATAAATCCGTGATGCCTACCACATAGTTCTGCGCATCGCCCCCTGTATATTCCGGGCTCATTAATAACAACTGACATTTCATTTATAAATCCTGGGATAGCATCTTTTTTAAGTGCTAAATCTGGAACCCACCATGCATGTAAAACATCATTTGATGTTAACAAAAATCTTATTTTTTTATTTATAGGGACTATAAGCTCATTATCAACTTCTTGAAGATAATTAATATTTTTCTTTTCTTTATTGTATATCTCATTATACGGAGTAGATAATTTGCTGTAAAAAGCAACGTCAGAATTTAAGTATTCATATTGCCATAGCCATTGATATCCAGTAATTTTGATGTGTATTTCAGAGTCACTGTGATCATACATTTTTATTAAAGTTTTTGTTGCAGGTACCGCCATACCGATCAAAATTACAAAAGGAACAATCGTCCACAAAAATTCTAAGCTTGTGCTTTCATGAAAAGTTGCAGGTTTTACGCCTTTTGATTTTCTATGCATAAGAATTGACCAAAACATTGCCCCAAATACAATGACGCCAATAACAACACATATCCAAAGTATCAGCATATGTAGCCCAAAAACTTCCTGGCTAATATCAGTTACTCCCTGAGTCATATTTAGGTCTAACCAACCTGCGTGTGCAGATATGGCAAAGAAATTAACCATTACAAAAATTAAAAATTTATTAAAATATCTCATTATTTATTCCTTTTCTAAATGAAGTGTTTAACATTTCTGCAAGTTCAAGCCTTTCTTTATCTTCCAGCATAACTCCGATTTCCATCTCCCTTCCCTTGTATCTGACATATAATTTGTGAGGGTGTCCTCTGAGCTTTGGCTTAGTTAAAACTAAAGATGCCCAATACTTATTTACCTCAAAAAACCCTTTATTTTTCCTGTATTTTGAAGATATATTAACTTTATCTTCAAAAATCTGAATTTTTTCATACATCGAATTATTATGGCAGCAGTATAATAGCATAACTGCTAAGAAAATCATCTCTAATCCAGCAAATGGCAATATTATCCAATATCCTTTAATTGTGAATCCCAATGCTATAAATAAGGAAATACAGCTTATTAAAGATATAAATATAATGCTGCCATGAAACGATAATGAGTTATTTCCACTAATTATATATTCTTCATGTCCATCGTATGTTCTAGTAATCATAATGTAACTATATTCGAAAAAAACCTAGTGTTAATCTATAACTAAATTATACAAAGTTTATATCGAATTTGCATTGACTTGTTGTTCCAAAAAAGGTCATTTTTTTCGAAAAATACCTAAAAAATGAAGAACTCAAAAAAAATCAGTCGACCACTTTTAATGTATTAAATTTTTTCCAGGCTGACCCATAGATTACTTCATAAGTTGCAGGCAGCACCCCTTCTTTGGATCTAAATTTTTCGTACTCGCTATACATTTGCTTCATTTTACTACTAGAAAATAAGCCAAGCTTCTTTTCTTTTGAAGAAATAACTTTTGAACCAATATTTTTTAAATCTTTCTGAAGTTGAAGCACACTCTTATATTCAATAACTATGCTTTCTACATCGACAACAGAGTCATTAAAATTAATATTCTGCATAAGATCACCAATATCATGCATATCATAAAAATCGTTAACATGTTTGCATGTATCAACTCTTGACCATGACGACCTAAGCTCAATTAAAGTATCTGGACCATAAGTTGCAAACAGAAATAATCCTCCAGGTTTTAAAACACGGTATATCTCTTGAAAAGATTCTTGAATATTTAAGTCCCAATGCAAGGCCGATGAAGAAAAAACAAAGTCAAAAGTACTATTTGGAAAAGGAATTTTTTTAAAATTTGCACAAACTTTTTTCAATGTTGAACTTTTTACAAAATTTTCTTTTAAAGATTCTAGAGAATTATCTAGCATATAACATTCTGAGTTAGCATATTTTTGAATGATTTTTTCTGTTCCTAACCCAATTCCTGAGCCAATATCAATAATTTTTTGTGGTGAGATATTTATCAAAGAAAGTCTCTGCATTAAACGATCAATGATTTCTTTCTGAACAATTGCTGATTCTATATACATGTTACTTAATTTTTTATTACTTACATCTTTCATATATTTTTTCTTAAAATTTCTGCAAACTCTTCTTCATTTGTTAAAAAAGGAATATGAGAAGAGTTGATTATTGTTATTACTTTTGCGCTTGGCTCATTTTTTTCTACAAGGTGAGCAATATTTGAAGAAACAATACTATCTTCTTTGCCGTAAATATATAAATTTTTGTTTTTTTCATTATGCAAACTTAAGTTATAGCTACATGTTTGTAATACATCTAGAGCTATATAGAGTTTTTTTAAATTCACTTTCATAACGTAATCAATATGTTCGAGCATGATTTTGTAGAAAAAATTTTTATTTTTATGTATTCCAAGAATCAATAAATAGAAGTTTTTTAAAGCCTTTTCTCGATCCTTTTCCAATTCTAATCTTAACTTATTAATTGTTTTTATATTAAAACCAAAATTCCAAGAATCAGTTTGCATGAAATTTGGTGTATAGGCTACATAAACAATTTTTATTGGATTTTTCACTAATAAATATTCTATTTCTTTTGCCATAAAACATCCTAATGACCAAGAAAATACTAAATCAATATCCTTATAATCATTTAAAACTTCATTAGCTGCAACTTTAATATCTCCATTTGCATTATATAAATACTCATAGAAATCTATAAATATACAATTGTTTAAATCAAAAAATTCTGAGGCAAATTTTTTCCATATTTCGTTACAAAATCCCCAGCCGGGAATAAATAATATTTTTTTATATTTTTCTTTATTTTTATCTTTATAATTAGCCATACTATAATAAATAAATTCTTGGGGCCAAGTTGATTACTATAACTATCTCTTCTGTCTTATTTCTTACTATTAGTTATTTAATAGGATCTGTAAACAGTTCTATTATTTTTTCCAAATTATGCAAGTTCCAAGATCCAAGAGAATATGGCTCGAAAAATCCGGGAGCAACTAATATCCTAAGGTCTGGCAATAAGGTACTTGCATTTGCCACACTTATTTTTGATATGCTTAAAGGCACATTGCCAGTAATTTTTGCTTTTTATATCTTCAAAGACAAATCTTACGCTCAAATCGTTGGTATTATCGCAGTTATTGGACATATTTTTCCAATATTTTATAAATTCAAAGGCGGAAAAGGTGTTGCAACTGCTTTTGGTTCAATAATTGGCTTTGATATCATTTTAGGATTAATTTGTTTGTTAACTTGGTTAATAACAGCATTTCTATTTAGGTACTCAGCTTTATCTGCTATAGTCACATTTACTTTTTTACCATTATATACATGGTTAAGTTATGAGATTTTAACATTAACTTCTATATATACGATTTTATCGATTGTAGTAATATACAAACATAAGACAAATATAGGTAACCTAATTAATAACACTGAAACAAAGATTGGCAAAAAAAACAAACAATGACTTAAGAAAAGATATGGCAAATGCTATTAGAGCTTTGTCTATCGATGCTATAGATAAGGCAAATTCTGGTCATCCTGGGATGCCGTTGGGGATGTCTGATATAGCTCAAGTTTTATGGTCTGATTATCTTAAACATAGCCCAAATAATCCAAAATGGATTAATAGAGATAGATTTGTTTTATCTAATGGTCACGGGTCAATGCTTCTATACAGTCTACTCCATTTGACAGGCTACGATTTAAATATAGATGAAATCAAAAATTTCAGGCAATTACATTCAAAAACTCCTGGACATCCTGAATCACATCTTACTGACGGCGTAGAAACTACTACTGGTCCTTTAGGTCAGGGATTAGCTAATGCCGTTGGCATGGCCATAGCTGAAAAAACTCTTGGTTCGTTTTATAATAAAGGGATTTCAAAGATAATAGACCATAATACATATGTTTTCACAGGAGATGGGTGCCTAATGGAAGGAATTTCACATGAAGTTTGTTCTTTAGCTGGCACATTAGAGTTAAATAAACTTATAGTTTTCTATGACGATAACGGTATTTCAATTGATGGTGAAGTTGAGGGCTGGTTTACAGATGATACTTCTAAGAGATTTGAGTCTTATAACTGGAATGTTATAAGAAATGTCGATGGACACTCCCCAGAAGACCTTATTGAAGCAATTGAAAATGCGTTAAAATCAGAAAATAAGCCTACATTAATTTGTTGTAAAACAAAGATTGGTTTTGGTTCGCCAAACAAAGAAGGAAAGGAAAGTTCCCATGGTGCACCTTTGGGGAACGAAGAAACAGATTTAACTAAAAAAAATATTGGCTGGAATTACGGTCCATTTGAGATACCAGATGATATTTATGCTGTTTGGGATAATACAAAAACTGGTGAAGAAATTGAAAATAAATGGAACAAAGAATTTGATGAATATAAAAAAAATTACCCTAATGAAGCTAATGAACTTATAAGAAGATTTTCTTCAGAACTACCAGAAAACTGGGTGCGAAAATCACAAGAGTTTATAAAATCTTGTAATGAACAAAAAGATACAATAGCAACGAGGAAAGCCTCGCAGAATAGTATAGAAGCATATGCAAAAATATTACCTGAAATGTTAGGAGGATCTGCTGATCTTGCAGCATCAAACCTAACATTATGGTCGGGATCAAAAGAAATAAAAGAATATAAAAATGGTAATTATATTAACTATGGGGTGAGAGAATTTGGAATGTCAGCCATAATGAACGGAGTAAGTTCACATGGTGGATTCATTCCATACGGAGGAACTTTCTTAACCTTTTGTGATTATTCAAAAAATGCAATTAGGATGAGTGCAATCATGGGTCTAAGAAATATTTTTGTATTTACGCATGATTCTATTGGATTAGGTGAAGATGGACCAACACACCAAGCAATAGAACAAACTAATAGTCTGAGAGACATACCAAATAATACAGTAATTAGACCTTGCGATACATTAGAAACAGCTATTGCATGGAAGTATGCTATTGAGAATAAATCCGGGCCAACATGTTTAATTTTATCAAGACAAAATTGTAAATTCCAAGAAAGATCTAATGAGCAAATTGCTTTAATTAATAAAGGTGCATACATATTAAAAGATTCAAAAAAATTAGATATAATATTAATCGCGAGCGGAAGTGAAGTTAGTATAGCGATTGAAGCTGCAAATAAGTTGGAACAAAAAGGAATTGGTACTAGAGTTATATCGATGCTATCAAGCGAGATCTTTGATAAGCAAAGCGATGAATATAAAAACGCGGTTTTGCCTTCCGATATCGATAAAAGAATATCAATAGAAGCTGGATCTACTTCATTCTGGCATAAATATATCGGGTTAAACGGTAAAACAATTGGTATCAACTGTTTTGGTGAATCTGCACCAGGTGGTAAATTATTAGAATATTTTGGTTTCACTTCGCAAAATATTGTTGAGCATGCAGAAATAATACTTAAAGAAAAATAAATATAGGAAATATAAAAATGACAATTAAGATTGGAATTAATGGCTATGGAAGGATTGGACGAAATATTCTAAGAGCTCTATACGAATCAGAGTCTCATAAAGATTTAAAAATTGTTGCTATAAATGATGTTGGCGATAACTCTGTAAGTGCACATTTAACAATGTACGATTCAGCTCACGGAAAATTTAATAAAGAAGTAAGAGCTGACAATAATTATATGTACGTTGATAATGATAAAATTAATATTACTTCCGAAAGAGACCCTAGTATGATTAATTGGGGAAAATATAATGTTGACGTTGTTTTCGAATGTACTGGTAAATTTAATTCAAAAGAAGGTACACAAATTCATTTAAAAAATGGCGCAAAAAAAGTAATTATTTCTGCCCCAGGAAAAAATGTTGATGCCACCGTTGTGTATGGTGTGAATGAAGAAATTTTATCGAAAGATCACACTATAATTTCAAATGCATCTTGTACAACTAATTGCATAGCTCCTGTCATTAAAGTATTGAATGATAATATTGGCATCGAACACGGATTAATAACAACCATCCATTCTTTTACGAATGATCAAAGGCTTACTGATGCAAATCATAAGGATATAAGGAGAGCTAGGGCAGCAACTATGTCCATGATACCTACAAAAACAGGTGCAGCAAAAAATGTTGGTTTAGTTATTCCGGAGCTAGAAGGAAAACTAGATGGGCTTGCAGTAAGAATTCCGACTGTTAACGTATCTGTAGTGGACCTTGTTGTAAGAACAAAAAAAAATACTTCTATTAATGAAGTGAATGATATTTTAAAGGAAGCTTCAAAAAATAAAATGAAAAACATTATTGAGTATAATGAAATACCATTAGTTTCTACTGACTTTAATCATAACCCAGCATCATCTATATATGATTCAAATCTTACAAAAGTTATGGATGATAAATTATTAAAAGTATATGTTTGGTATGACAATGAGTGGGGATTTTCAAATAGAATGCTAGATATAACTCTGGCTTTAATGAATGCAAAGTAATGTCATCTTATACAGAACTAACTAATGTTAATATTGAAGAAAAAAATATTTTAATACGCGAAGATCTTAATGTGCCAATTCACAATAATCAAATTGTGAATGACGCAAGAATAAAAGCTGCAATTCCAACCATAGAGTATGCTTTATCGAAAGGCGCAAAATTAGCTATCATTTCACATTTTGGCAGGCCGAAAGAAGGTTGTTTTGATGAAAAATATAGTCTAAAAATTGTTGCGGATAGATTATCAAAAATTCTTAACAAAAAAGTATTTTTTGAAGAAAATCCTCTAGACGAGAAATCTCCTGAATATAAAAATGATATAACTCTATATGAAAACACAAGATTTCTTGTTGGTGAAAAATCTGGAGACAATGATCTAGCAAAGAAAATGGCAAAAAACTGTGATGTTTTTGTAATGGATGCTTTTGGCGCGGCACACAGAAAACATGCATCCACATATGCTATAGCCAAATACGCTCCAATTAGTTGTGGTGGGCTACTTCTAATAAATGAGATTTTTAATATAGAAAAAATTATCGCAAAGCCAAAAGCACCAGTTTTGGCAATTATTGGTGGCTCAAAGGTTTCTACAAAACTTAACATATTAAAAAAACTCATTCAAAAAGTTGACGTAATTATTATTGGTGGTGGAATTGCTAATACTTTTTTACTTAGCGAAGGACATAATATTGGAAAGTCGCTGTCGGAAAATGAGATGGTTTCTGATGCAAAAGAAATTACATTACTAGCCAAAAAAAATAATGTTTTAGTTCCTCTGCCGGTAGATGTTATATGTGAAGATTCTAATAAAATTACTTCTAAAAATATCGACCATGTATCAGAAAACGAGATGATTAAAGATATAGGCCCAAAAACATCAAGAATATATGAAAAATTAATTGAAGAAGCTGGTACAATAATATGGAATGGTCCTGTAGGTATTTTTGAAAAAACATCATTCGAAAACGGAACAAAAAGTATAGCTAACGCAATAAGTAAGACTAAAGCACTAACTATTGCTGGTGGAGGAGATACAATTTCTGCTATCGAAAAGTTTGTTAATTTTAAAGATTTAGATTATATATCAACAGGTGGCGGAGCATTTCTAGAGTTTCTTGAGGGTAGAGAACTTCCAGGAATAAAAATAATTAAAAAATTATGACAGCAATTAATGATCTTATATATAGGCAAACAAAAATTATAGCGACTTTAGGTCCTTCAACTTCTACTCGTAAAGCTATTGAAGGTTTGATAGATGCAGGAGTAGACTTAGTAAGACTAAACTTTTCTCATGGTGATAGAGAATCTCATATAGAACGTGCTAAATTGGTTAGGCAGATTGCAGAAGAAAAACATTACCATGTAGGGATCGTTGGAGATTTACAAGGACCAAAAATTAGAATTACCAGATTCATAAACTCAAAAATAGATCTAAAAAATGGCTCTAAATTTACAATTGACGACAAACATCCTTTTGATAAGGGCACCGAGGAGATAGTCGGTACAACTTATAAAGATTTATCTAAAGAACTTTCCATAAATGATATTCTCCTTTTAGACGATGGAAGAATAGAACTAAAAGTAGAAAAGATCTCTGACTCAAAAATTATAACAAAAGTTATTCATGGAGGGCTTCTTTATGACTCCAAGGGACTGAATAGAAAAGGTGGTGGCCTTTCTGCATCAGCAATAAGTGATAAAGATCTTAATGATATAAAAATCGCCGCAGAGATTGGTGTTGATTACCTCGCAGTATCTTTTGCTAGAGAAGCTAAAGATGTCGAGTTAGCGAGAAAATTATTAAAAGAAGCAGGTAATGATGGAGGAATAATAGCTAAAATAGAAAGATCTGAAGCTCTAGAAAATATTGATGAAATTATAGAATCTGCTAATGCAATTATGATAGCTAGGGGAGACCTTGGAGTAGAAATTGGCGACGCTCAACTCCCAGCAGTTCAAAAGAATCTAATTAAAAAAGCTAGAAAAAAAGATAAAGTTGTTATAACTGCAACCCAAATGATGGAATCTATGATCACAAATTCCATACCAACGAGAGCAGAGGTATTTGATGTTGCAAATGCTGTGATAGATGGAACTGATGCTGTAATGCTTTCAAGTGAAACTGCTATGGGCGATCATCCTGTTGAGGCTGTAGAAGCTATGAGCAGAATTTGTGAAGGCTCAGAAGGACAAAGTCCTTTAACTAGTAAAGGTTTAAATTATTCCATTGAAAGTAAAAAAGTGGATAGAGCAATTGCTATGGCATGCATGCTTACTGCAGATAATTTAAGTGCAGTAGCGATTGCAGCAATAACAGAATCTGGCTCTACAGCATTATGGATGTCGAGAATAAACCATAGTGTTCCAATATTCGCTTTAACTACACACACAGGAACATTAAGAAAAGTAACTTTATATAGGGGTGTGTACCCTGCAAGAATAAACTCAATTGATACGAATCACGCTAAAGTAAACAAGGATGCAATAAATGTATTAACAGCATTGAATGTTGCAAAAGAGAATGATTTAGTAATAATAACAAAAGGTGATCTGGCTGGGAAAGAAGGTGGAACTAATGCTATTAAAGTAGTCACAGTTGGTCATTTAGCAGAGGGGTAAAAAATTTAAAGGATTTATAATGGATAAAAAAATACTTAATCAAATTGCATCTCAAATGGTTTCTGAATCAAAGGGCATCTTAGCAATGGATGAAAGCCACGGGACCTGTGAAAAAAGATTTAATGCTTTAGGAATTACTGTCAACGAAGAAAATAGAAGATCATATAGAGATATGCTTGTCACAGCAGAATCTTTACCGAAATATATATCAGGAGCAATATTATTTGACGAAACAATTAAACAAAAGATATCTGAAGGTACGAATTTTCCAGATTTTTTAAATAAAATTGGGATATTGCCAGGAATTAAAGTAGATACTGGAGCAAAACCATTTTCATGCCATGAAAACGAAAAAATAACGGAAGGTTTGGACAATTTGCCTCAAAGAATGGAGGAATACAAATCTTTAGGAGCAAAGTTTGCAAAATGGCGAGCAGTTATTACAATCGCCGATAATATTCCTTCTTCAGCTTGTATGATTGCAAATTCTCATGCACTTGCAAGATATGCAAGTATTTGCCAAGAATTCGATATAGTTCCAATTGTAGAGCCAGAAGTTTTAATGGACGGTTCTCATGATATTCATAAATGCTTTAATGTAACAAATACAATGCAATCTATTTTATTTGAAGAACTAGATAAACTTGATGTTGTTAATTCTGGCATAATTTTAAAACCTAATATGATAACAAGTGGTGCAAATTGCGAAGTTCAGTCAGATACGAATGAAATTGCTGAATTAACAGTAAAATGTCTTGGAAATAATGTACCAAAAGATGTCCCAGGTATTGCATTCTTGTCTGGAGGACAATCTGATGAAGATGCTTCTAATAACCTAAATGAAATTAATAAATTAAATAATAATCCATGGAAAGTTACTTTTTCATATGGAAGAGCATTACAACTAGAGGCTATGAAAAAGTGGAATGGAGATAATAATAATAATTTAGAAGCTCAAAAAATTATTAGCAAGAGGTCTTACCTTAATAGTTTAGCTGCTTCAGGAAAATATGAATTGTCTATGGAAAATCAATAAATTTATTCTTCTTTTATTATTTCCCAATTTTCTATTTTAAGATCAATGCTAATCTTTTCAGCTTGATTATCCCACAAAGAATAACCTGTTTTCTTATTAGCAACCGCACTTGCTGCATCTTCTGGTGTCGCAAAAGTTAATGTTGGCATTGAATTGACCCAAAGATCCCATAATCCCAGCGGCTCCATTTTTATTTCGAAAGTAGCTATAGTTGTTTTCATTTTATATATTTTTTTAGACATCAGATATTCCTTCAATTTCAATTAGTAGCTCTTCTCTACAAATATCACCATACAATAATGCATACTGATTTTTTTTAAAATAGTTATCTAATTTCTCTTCTATAATTTTAATATTACTTTTCTGCTCTTTAGATACATATATTCTACAGACGTTAAGCTTATTTTTTATATCTGAAAATATTTTATAATTTTTTAAACTTTCATCTAATTGTTTTGCTATATTATTTGGGTGCATTGATTGATATCCTTTAATGCTAGCGGTGCCCGATATTATAATTTTAGATGATTGATCTTGTTCAATTGAAAAATTAACTGCTCTTGAAAACATAGGTTTTTCAAAAAAAATGTCCTGCGGATAATCATATGCACTAACCTGTCTTTTATTTTCTAGAGCATTATAAGTTTCACAATTAGCAGCAATAAAATACATAATAAGTTTTTTTCCTTCTATACCTATAACTGTTGCTGCCGGGTAACTTAAATTATTATGATATTTTTTATAAATTACTTCTCTTGCATCACAAAATAAAGAATAATTTGTTTTATTATTTTTATATTTTCTTAATAATTGCGGAATATAATGCCATATTTTTATCAATTTCATGTTGCTTTCACGGACGATATGCAAGAAGTCAAGATATTTACTTTGTATTTCTAATCCTAATTCTTTATAAGATTTATCATTTTCGATAATAGTTGAGCCAAATATAAAATTTTTATTTGCTGATAAATTTATTTCATTAAAACTTGTGTTTATAACCTTATTTTCAACTTCCCAAATTTCGTATAATGCTCCATTTTTTACAGGTGATAGACCTGTTGATATTATGTTATTTTCATAATTAACTTTATCATTAAAGGAAATAATAGATAAAATTTTATCCTTTTCATTAGGCACTTTATCAGACAAGAAAACTTTAATTGACACAAATAATCTCTTTATATAATTTATAGTAAATATAGGACTTTTAAGCTTTTTATATTTTTTTGTAAATATAAAAAATTTAGAGTACATTATAAAATAAATAAAGTTATAATAGGAAATAATAATTTTACTAAAATATAATAATCCAGGAGTTTAGGCATGAATATTAAATTTATTTTCCCATTTATTGTGTTTTTCACACTTTCCGGTTGTCAAACTGTATCCGATATTAAAAGCTGGGCTTTTGATGATGATCAAGAAGAAACAGAAACTGTAATAATAGATGAAAATAAATCCCAGTTTGAATATGTTACTGTAAACATAAAAGACAAAATCGCTGTTAAAGTTGCTGATCCTTTAGGGCCAAGAGTTACTGGAGTTGGGTGTGCAATGTGGAAGAGTAAAACTGGCGAAAGTGGGAGATGTGCTTGGAATTCAAAAGGACAATGTTTTTGCCCTGCACCTGAGTAATATTTACTTTATTTTTGCTTCTTTGTAAATTACGTGTTTTCTTACAACTGGATCAAATTTCTTAATTTCGATCTTATCAGGCATATTCTTTTTATTTTTTGTGGTCGTATAGTAATGACCTGTTTTAGCAGAAGATACTAATTTTATTTTCTCTCTCATATCTTTTTAATCTCCTTAAGTACTGTTTCAATACCTTTTTTTTCTATAATTCTCAAACCTTTTCTTGATACTCTTAGAGATATCCATCTATTTTGAGCCTCTACCCAAAATCTATGTATTTGTAGATTAGGCAAAAAACGTCTTCTTGTCCTATTTTTTGCATGAGAAACATTATTCCCAGCCATAGGTTTTTTACCAGTTACTTCGCATATTCTTGACATAATAATCTCACTAATTCTAAAAAAAGAAAAAAGATAGCAAATATTGGCCATCTGCACAACATTAATATGAATAATACACTATAATTAACCATATATGGATAAAATATTCTTAAAAAATCTTAGATTAAAAACCAGAATAGGGTTATTTGAATGGGAAAAGCAGATTGATCAAATAATCAATATAAATCTTGAAGCTGGTTTTGATATATCGAAAGCCGCTAAAACAGACGATGTTTCACATTCTCTTGACTACAAGACTATCTCAAATAGAGTGAAAGAATATGTGAAAAATAATACTCATGAATTAATTGAAACAATGATAGAAAATATAGCGCAAATGATTTTGGAAGAATTTGACGTCGAATATATAACATTATCAATAAGTAAACCAGGTGCAATTAGAGATTCAGAAGATGTTGGAATAACAATAACAAGAAGTAATTAGTTACCTACTTAAACTCCTGCCTCCATCCACATTAATTATTTGGCCAGTAATGTAATCTGCATTATTAATTAAAAATGCGCATGTTGAAGCTATATCCTTTCTATCACCTTGTCTTTTAAGTGCAGTACTCTCAATAATTTCTTGTTGCTTACTTTCATACTCTTTATTTTCTGGCCACATTACTGAACCTGGAGAAACACCATTAACTCTTATTTCGGGGCCGAATTCTAATGCCAAAGATTTGGTAAGCATTTTTAAACCAGCTTTTGCCATAGAATAAATTGAAAATTCGTCAAGTGGTCGATCTGCATGAATATCAATAATATTGATTATACAACCTTTATTATTTTTTAAAGATTTATAAAAAAATTTAGAGATAAAAAAAGGCGCTTTAAGATTAACATCATGCAAGTCATCCCAATTTTCAAATGTTGCATTCTGAATATTTGTTGGATAAAAAGTAGAAGCATTATTTATCAAAACATCAATATTTAACCATTTCTCATCTAACTTGGAAAACTCTTTTTCATAGCTTGCAAAATCTCTTAAGTTTAACTTAATTGAAATTGCAGAGTTTTTTCTAACATCGTTCATATTTGATACTAATTTTTTTGCCCCCTTTTCAGAGCTATTATAATGAATAATTATATCCATTCCCAAGGAATGAAGCTTTAAAGCTGTTGCTTCTCCAAGTCTTTTACTGGCTCCTGTAATTAGGACAATTTTTGTATTTTTTTGATTCATAAAAACATTATACTAGATAAATAAAACTTCCTGTTAATTGTATAATAATAATACATTTTAATTTAGAGATAATACATGGAATTACTAAAAAAAATACATGCAAAAGTTAAACAGAAAAATTATATTACTTTTGATGATTATATGGACATGTGCCTGTACTATCCAAATTTAGGTTACTATAACAATAAAAATATTAGTCTAGATCCCTCAAAATCAGATTTTATAACAGGTCCTGAGGTTTCATCCATATATACAGATTCAATAGTTAATTTTTATAAAAAATATAAAAACTTCCAAAATATTGAAAATATAATTGAATTTGGCGCAGGGAGTGGATCTTTAGCATATAATTTTTTAGAAGGATTAGATGAAAAAAGTATTCCTAAAAAGTATTATATAATTGAAAAAAGTGATCATCTTAAAGAACAACAAAAAAATAAAATAAAAAAACTTCCAAATAATTTATCTAGTAGAGTTGAATGGCTAGATGATTTAAAAAAAATAGATAATGCATTCTTAATTGCGAATGAAGTTCTTGATGCAATACCTTCTAAAATTTTCTTTAAAGAAAAAGATAATATTTATGAAAAAGTAATAAAATATGATAATAATTTATATTTTTCAAAAATTAAATGTAATCCTGTTTTTCAAAATGAAATTGAGAAGATTGAAAAAAGAATAAAAAGAAAATTTCCAAATTATTATACTTTTGAAGTAAACTTTATTTATGAAAAATTTTTAAAAAATATTTATAAAAATACAAAAAATTTTATCTTTTTAATTATTGATTATGGCTACGGTGAAAATGAATTCTACCACCCAGAAAAATTTAATGGAACTATTCAATTTTATAAAAAACATAAAAAAATATATGACTGTTTAAGTGAACAAGGTAATTTTGATATATCTATCAGTGTGGATTTTTCGAGAATAAAAAGGATTTCTGAGTTGTCAAATGTTCAGTTACTTTCATTTACTTCGCAAACTGAGTTTCTTTTAAAAACAGGTGTATTAGAAAATTCTTCTAAAATTCAAAATATTAATGACAGAAGTAATATTTTAAAAACTTTATTATTTCCTACAGATATGGGAGAAAGTTTTAAAATAATGCTATTGTGTGATCATAAAAATAATAATTTTTTACTTGATTTTAAAGACTACAGACATCAACTATGAATGATCTATTACAAATAATCGTATTATCTATAATTCAAGGTATAACAGAGTTTTTACCTATCTCTAGCTCTGCTCATTTAATAATAGTTCCCACTATATTTAATTGGAATACTCAAGGAATACTTCTTGATGTATCAATGCATTTTGGTTCCCTTTTAGCAGTAATTATTTTTTACTTTAAAAATATAAGTGAATTTAGAAATTCTAAAACATTAGATCACTATATTGATACAAAGAAAGTATTAATTGGGTCATTACCAGTTTTAGTTTTTGGGTTTTTATTTCACGATTATATTACCGAGAATTTAAGAACAATAAACGTTATAGCTTTACTGACTATCGTAGTTGCTTTACTTTTTTTATTTACCGAAACTTTAAAAAAAGGCGAAAAAAAAATAAGTAATATTACAAACTTAGATATTTTTTTAATTGGAATTATGCAAACAACAGCTCTTGTTCCTGGCACATCAAGATCTGCAATAATAATCTTAACAGCTATTGTTCTTGGTTATAATAAAAAAAGTTCAATAAAAATAGCTTTAATATTGTCCTTTCCAGTAATATTTGCAGCAATGTTATATGAATTATATTCAATAAAATCTTATATGCTTGATATGCATTTATTGATAAACATATCATTTTCAGTATTTATATCTTTTTTAGTATCTTATATTGTTATAATAAACTTTTTAAAATTTATAGATAAGATAGGTTTTTACCCTTTTATGATATACAGGTTAATTTTAGGGGTATGCTTACTAGTCTTCTTCACTTAAAACTAAGTTTATAATATTTAAATTAATATGCTCTACTCTTTCTTTTATTTTATCTACTGATAGGTTAGATAAATTTCCATAATCAATTTTATTTTCGATTATTATTTTTAACTTTTTGAATATGTGTAATTTATTTTCGTCTTTCATATTATGAAATTTTTGAAAAAGTTCAATTTGCTTTATTAAATATTGTAGTCTTTGTGGACGTCTAAATGCATCTAACGAATTCAAGAAATCTAATATATCTTTACTTTCATTTTTTAATGAAATTAACTTCACACCAAACTCATTGAACATAAAATATAAATCAAGTATTTTTTTTGGAAAACCAAAAGTTTCAACAAAGTTAATTGAAAATCCTGCTATTGAGAGAAAAATATCTTTTTCAATATCCAAATTTGAATAAAAATTAATTTTTTTCTCTAATAAACTATTATCAAGAAGTTCCGGAAAGTAATTTTTTGCAACATTTGATTTGATAAGAACTTCAAAAAACATCCATGGTTTTTTTGCATTAAATGCCTTAGAAAGTTCTCCCCATAATCTTTCTTTTGATAATGTTTCTATTTCTCCTGTTTCAGAGAGTTTTCGCATAATTTTATATGTAGATTCATGTATAGTGAAATCATATTCACTAAATTGCGCATAAAATCTGGCAACTCTAAATGTTCTAAGTGGGTCTTCAACAAACGCATTCGATACATGTTTTATTGTTCTATTCTTAATATCTAAAATTCCATTATAGGGATCTATATATTTGCCATTATCGTCTTGGGCAATAGCATTTATTGTTATATCTCTTCTCGATAAGTCTTCTTCTAAAGTTACATTATTATTGGTATCAAATTTAAATCCTTTATGTCCTTTATCAACTTTTCTTTCGACTCTTGCTAGCGCATATTCTTCAGAAGTTTCTGGATGAAGAAATACGGGGAAATCCTTTCCAACCTGTTTGTATCCCATATCAATTAATTTATCGCGGTTACCATTTACAATAACCCAGTCTTTTTCTTTAGGATCAATGCCTAATAATTTATCTCTAACAGCGCCACCAACAAGATATATTTTCATATTATTTATCTGGTGTAATGTATGTAGGTATTATTGTTTCTAAGTCGGAGTAAAATTCAAAATCCGACTTACAAAAACTATCTACTTGACAAGAATTAAAATTATCTAAAGAGAAAGGCTTTCCAGGAATGAACTCCATAAATACAGCTTGCATTTTAGATATTTTTTTTGACAAAGGTATTATTTTTGTTTTCTTGTTCTTAGTTTTTACTATTAATTCAAGAATTTCTTTTAAAGTATAAACTTTTGGACCACATAAATTATATTGTTTATTAAAACTTTTTGTATCTTTTATGGAATTAATTATAAAATTTGACAATTCATTAACATATACTGGGGCAAATTTTGCATCGTAACAAGCTAATGGAAATATAAAAGGTGCAAAATTTAGCAAACTACTAAATCTCAAAATGAAACTGTCATTTTTCCCAAAAATAACTGATGGTCTGAAAACTGTTATATTTGCAAATCTTTTTCCATATGTCATAAGGTAGCTTTCCGCTTCTCCTTTTGTTCGCAAATAGTGGCTTGGACCTTTTGAGTTTGCGTTTAATGCGCTCATATGAAGAATCCTTTTTATTTCATTATTTTTACAGGCATTCAATATATTTCTTGCTAAGTCACTATGAGCTTTTCTAAAACCCCTTCCGCTGTGGCCTTTTTCATTCAAAATACCAATTAAATTTATCAAGACATCTGTATTTCTTGTGGCGCTGAGCAAATCTTCCTGGTTATGAACATCGGCTTCTATAAGTTTCACTTTTGGGTATACAAGTATTTTTTTATTTTTTTCTCTATTTCTAGTTATAACAGCAATATTATTTCCAGTCTTATCCAAGCAGCTTATTAAATTTGAGCCTACAAAGCCAGTACCGCCTAATATAGTTATATTCATTAATTATCCATTATTTATGTTTTATTGAAACTACGACTAATTATCATATAATGTTATGCTATATAACTAGAATAATAAAGACAAACATAATTGTAAATGAAAACAAAATCGTTAATTTTATTTATCTTTTTAAGCCTGTGTGCAAACGTTTCATACTCGGATATTGCGCCAGAAAAGTTTAATGAATCAAATGAACTTATTAGAATTGGAAATTATAAAAATGCAAAAAATTTATTAAGGAAAATTTTAAAAGAAAATCCAGATAACATACAAATCATAAATAATCTTGCGTACATTGAAGCAAAAACCGGAAATATTGATCAAGCAATATTAATGCTAAGAAACTCTATAAGTAAGAACAAAAATATTGACATAGTCTACAAAAATTTAACAAATTTATATGCTTATCAGGCAAATATATTGTACGAAGAAGCATTATCTCTTCAAGAATCAGATAAAAAAGATATAAATCTTCTTCTATCTGAAAATTTAAATATTCAAATTAACAATAAAGAAATAACTACTAATAATTTAATAGAGAAAACTCCAAAAATACAAAATCAAAACTATATTAGTAAAGAAGATGTAAAAATATTCTTAGAAAATTGGGCAAATTTTTGGGAAGAGAAAAACTTCGAGGGTTATTTTAATTCATATTCGGAAAATTATTATTCAAAAAAGTTTAAAAATAATGAATCATGGAAATTAGATAGGCAAAGAAAAATTAAAAATAAAAGTAATATTAATATTAAAATATCCGATATTAATATATTAATAAGCAATAACATAAATACTGTGGTTCAATTCACACAATCATATAATTCTGACTCTTTCTCTGATGTTGTCAAAAAGCATGCAACTATATCTCGAATTGATAATAGTTTTAAAATAACAGGGGAATTTATTCTTAAATAATGCGAATTATTGTATTAATTATAACTATATTTTTTATGGGTAATTCTTCATATGCTGAAGAATTAATTAATACAAATGAAAAGGCTGAAATTGAATTATTAAAAATTTTAGATCATATGCGAAATGGAAATAATGAATCGGCATTGGTTATTGCAGAATCTTTAAGTAAAAATTATCCAAATTTTAAATTAGGGAAGATAATTTATGCTGATTTATTATCTTCATACCTTCAAAAAAAACCTTTACTAGGAAGTGACTCAAATAATCAAGGTCTTAATGATTTAAAAAGCGAAGCAAAAGCTAGAATAAATTTTAAATCTATTTATAAAAAAAATGATCTTTTGCCAAAATCAATTATAAAGCTTGCTGATAATATAAAATTTGCTTTTTTAATTGAACTTACTAAGTCTAGACTTTATGTTATTAAGAACAATAATGGAATTCCGGAAATTATAGCTGATTTTTATGTCTCAATTGGAAAAGAAGGGTTTAATAAAGAAATATCAGGAGATAACAAAACTCCTGTTGGCATTTATAAAATTACTTCACATCTGATAGATGAGGATCTTCCAGAGCTCTATGGAATTGGTGCCTACCCTCTAAATTACCCAAATGCATGGGATAGAAAAAATAATAAAACAGGATATGGAATTTGGATACATGGGGTTCCAAGAGATGTATATAGTAGACCTCCTTTAACTAGCGAAGGATGTGTTGTAACAAGTAATCATACTTTAAAAAAACTTGAAAAGTATATTAATATTAGAAACACACCAGTTGTTCTTGTGGAAAATGTTCAATGGATAAAAAGAAATATTTGGCATAACAATAATAATGAAGCTGTAAATTTTGTGCGTGAATGGCGAGAAATATGGGAAAGTCTTGATCCGCATGAATTTATATCTCTTCATTCGATTAACTTCAAAAGTAAAAAACACGATTTTGAGAAGAGAGTCGCACATATTCTAAGAATTGTTAAACAGAAAGAATACATAAATATTAAAATAGAAAATTTAAATTTATTCTATTATCCAAAAAACAAAGATTTGATCTACTCTGACTTTAGACAACACTATAATAGTAATAATTTTAATACTTCATCCAATAAAAAATTATTTTGGAAAAAGGAGAAAGACGGAAAATGGAGAATAATCTATGAAGATACTTAATTTTTTTGGAAAAATGTCTTGATTTAATTCTATAATATGTATAATAAAAAACTAATCTTATAAAAATAAAGGATATTTTATGTCAGACCTCATACTTAAAATTACAGATGCAGAATTTGAAAACCAAGTTATAAAATCAGAAAAACCTATTTTAGTCGATTATTGGGCTGAATGGTGTGGGCCGTGTAAAATGATAGCGCCTGTTTTAGAAGAAGTAGCTTCTGAAATGTCAGATAAAGTATTAATTGGGAAATTAAATGTTGATGAAAACTCGCAAACACCTCCTAAGTACGGAATAAGGGGTATACCTACGTTAATGCTTTTTAAAAATGGAGAGCCAGTTGGTACTCAAGTAGGTGCAGTAAATAAGAATGATTTGATTAAATTTATTGAAGATAATATTTAATAAAAAAAGCTAGACGAAAGTTAAAATTAATGTTAACTTTCAAACTCAGTTACAGATTTTGCACTTCAAAGAAATAAATTCAAGCGTATTTTTAAAATTAAAATACAAAATTACATACTATAATCTGTAGAAAATTCCATAGGTAAAAAAAAATATGAACTTAACAGAGTTAAAAAAGAAAAGTCCGTCAGATTTGATGACAATGGCTACTGATATGGGTATTGAAAATATAGCGAGAGCCAGAAAGCAAGAAGTTATATTTTCTATATTAAAATCACACGCAAAGAATGGAGAGGATATTTTTGGTGATGGAGTGCTAGAAATTCTTCAAGATGGGTTTGGCTTTCTTAGATCATCAAATAGTTCTTATTTAGCTGGACCTGATGATATTTATGTTTCTCCGAGTCAAATTAGAAAATTTGGATTAAGAACAGGTGACACAATTTCTGGAAAAATAAGACCGCCAAAAGATACAGAAAGATACTTTGCAATGTTGAAAGTTGACCAAATCAATTATGAATCTCCAGAAAACGCAAAAAGAAAAATTTTATTCGAAAACTTAACACCTTTACATGCTGAAAAAAGAATTAAATTGGAACGAGGAAATGGAAGTAGTGAAGACATAACAGCAAGAATAATTGATATATGTTCACCTATTGGTAAAGGCCAAAGAGGGTTAGTTGTATCGCCACCTAAAGCCGGTAAAACAATTATGTTACAAAATATTGCTCAAAGTATTACCACTAATAACCCTGAGTGCCATTTAATTGTCCTTTTAATAGACGAGAGGCCTGAAGAAGTTACCGAAATGGCTAGAATGGTTGACGGAGAAGTTGTTTCAAGTACTTTTGATGAACCTGCAACTAGACATGTTCAGGTTGCTGAAATGGTTATTGAAAAAGCCAAAAGACTGGTTGAACATAAAAAAGATGTTGTGATTCTTCTTGATTCTATAACTAGGCTCGCAAGAGCATATAACACAGTCTCCCCATCTTCTGGAAAAGTATTAACAGGTGGTGTTGATGCTAATGCCCTCCATAGACCAAAGAGGTTTTTCGGTGCTGCTAGAAATATAGAGGAAGGTGGTTCCTTAACTATTCTTGCAACAGCACTAGTTGATACTGGATCAAAAATGGACGAAGTGATTTTTGAAGAATTTAAAGGAACTGGTAACAGTGAGATACATTTAGATAGAAGGATTGCTGAAAAGAGAGTGTATCCAGCTATAGGTGTAAATAAATCTGGCACTAGAAGAGAAGAATTGCTAACAACTCCGGAAGAATTACAAAGAATGTGGATATTAAGAAAATTCATGCATTCTATGGATGAAATAGAAGCTGTAGAATTTTTATTAGACAAACTAAAAACCACAAAAACAAATAATGAATTTTTTGAATCTATGAAAAGATAAACTTATTGTTTATCTCTTTTTCAGCAATATCATGCCTTTTAAATTTTCCTTCCCAAGATATTTGATTACATCTATCGTAAGCTTTTGCCTGAGCCACTTGTAAGTTTACACCTAATGCCGTAACAGCAAGAACTCTTCCACCGTTAGTTAAAAAATTTCCATTCTCCAATTTTGTACCTGAATGAAATACTTTGATATTTTCAATATCATGATCCAGCCCTTCAATTTTTTTATTTTTTTCATATTTTCCAGGATAACCCTCTGATGCTAGAACGATTGTGCAAGCACTTTCTGCTTTCCATTTAATACTTATATTATCTAAACTAGAATTAATTGTTGCTTGAAACATTTCAATAATATCACTATCTAATCTCATCAATATTGCTTGAGCTTCTGGGTCCCCTAATCTACAGTTATATTCTAAAACGTAGGGATTATTATTTTTATCTATCATAAGTCCAGCATAAAGGAAGCCGTGATAAACAATATTATTACGATTAAGCTCTTTAATAGTTGGTTTTATAATTTTTTCTATCACTATATTAGAAAGTTTATCGTCTATTAATTTTGTTGGTGAATAAGCACCCATGCCGCCAGTATTTGGACCATTATCACCATTATTTAATTTTTTGTGATCTTTTGATGAGGCTAACGGAAGAACTTGATCTCCTGATACTAAGCAAATGA
>CAJXAV010000006.1 GCA_913050095.1 uncultured Gammaproteobacteria bacterium | reverse complement strand
CCCTAGGTGCATGTCGAGTATATAGCTATTCTCGTTAAAAATGCTATAAACTTATAGTTGCAAACGAAGACAACTACGCACTAGCAGCTTAATCCTGCTGGTCATCATTCAGAAACGTGCTTGTGCATTTCCGTTTGGTGTCGCTTAACACAAGATAGCCTTTATTCTCGCCATTAGAATAACTGCGAAACTCAATTGGATAGTGTAATTAAATGTCTGCTCGTTAACATTTGTTACATGAATTTTAATAACGAAGCTAAACATGTAGTACCAAAGGCAGAGGATTTGCGGACGCGGGTTCAATCCCCGCCGCCTCCACCATACACCCTTCTATCGTATTGATTAGTAAATATTATTTAATTACTAAGAGGTGCGGTATACCAAAAAAAAATTTAAACTCAAAACTTCCGATTATTTATCTCTTTGTCGAACTCTGCCTGTACTTGGTCATACCTATTGATTGTGTAGTTATGCACTGCTGAATATAGTTTTGTAAAAATATCACTCTTCTGCGTTTCATTAACAGCTGAACATCCATACTTGCGATAATCACCATACTTATCATCATTTACTGATAAAACACCAGTATCTCTTTTTATACTATAATCTTTGGTCGAATATTTTGGTGATGCTACAGAAGATACCGAGCGAAATTTGTATGAACTCTCAGTAATGGACACATTCGCCCCATATTGCATACTTTTTGCAAACTCATTAGGCTTTAATTCGTTCCTATAAAATAAAAATGCATTGTATTTTTTAAGAATAATTGAGTGAGTATTATTTTCTGAACTACCAAATCGGTAGAAAGGAAATCTAAACACCATTTTTTTATCTATATCCTTGCTAATACCAACCCAATATACATCACCACTTTGGTTTGCGTTTCCGTTTAACCTGGAGCACTTTAAAAATAACCCAAGATTTTGTAAATTATTCTGCAGATTGTAATCAAAATCAGTTGGCAAAGGTTTGGAAATAGCTTTTTTATTGAGCTCCTGAGTAGTAGCAAGCTCACTGTCAGTAGTTTTTTGTTTCACTACCTCGTCCTCACTATTGCCAACTGCTCCAAGTAAGAAAAATGATAAAATGTAAGCTACAAAAATTCCTGGCTTGATTGCTTTCGATTCACCTAACCTAGCAATAATTATATCTCGAACAATTGGTGCCAAGCATATGGCTAATATAGCTGCCAATAAACTAAAAAATATATTAGTAGATAGTCCTGTTAAAGCAATAAGTAAAACGATGATACTCCAAATATAAGCAAGTATATTTTTTAATAATGTAGTGGGATTCATGATTGCCTCTCCATAGTCTATGTTCTTATTTTATATAAAACTTAAAATAATGATATTCAATAACAATAACTATTGCAATAATCAATTAGACCAAACAGAAAACTAAATTCAGCTCTAGACAGGTAAATTAGAGTGTGCAATGATTGTTAAAAATGTAATAAATAGGCTTTAAGTTTTACTAGGCGCGGGTTCAATCTCCGCAGCCGCCTCCAAACTAAAACAATGCAAAATAAAATACTTGTCAGGTGATGTCTACGTGAAATCAAAAAATATAACTAATATTGCTATTATTGGTGGAGGAGCTAGCGGAATATTTTCGTCGCTTAGGTGTGCAGAAATTGCAAATACAAAAGGAATCAATGCTGATATAAGAGTATTTGAAGCTTCAAACGATATTCTCAGAAAAGTAAAAATCTCTGGCGGTGGTAGATGTAATGTAACCCACTTCATAAAAGAAGAAAAGAACTTATGCTTAAATTATCCAAGAGGTCAAAAAGAAATGCTATCACCTTTCGTGTCATTTAAAACTACAGATACAGTAAAATGGTTTAAAGATCGAGGCGTAAATCTTAAACACGAAGCTGACGGTAGAATGTTCCCAGTTACCGATAATTCAAATACCATAATAAACTGCTTTATTAAAGAAGCAAAAAAATACAAGGTTAAGATATTAACCAAATCAAATATCAAAAATATTACAAAGCTTAATAATGGAAAACTATCATTACTGATTAACACTAAAGAGAATTTCATTGCAGACTCTGTATTAATTGCTACAGGAAGTAAAAAAAGCGGTTATAAAATTGCAGAATCACTTGGCCATACTATTACAGAATTGGCACCATCACTATTTTCGTTCAACATAAAAGATATAATCATAAAAGATTTACAAGGTACATCATTTTCAAATTCTCATTTAAATCTTAAAATTGAGGGATTTAAAAATTTTTACCAGCAAGGCCCATTATTAATAACACATTGGGGCTTAAGTGGACCTGCATTATTAAAACTATCTTCTTGGGCTGCGCGTGAAATGAAAAATTCTGAATACAAAGCTAAAATTTTTATTAATTGGCTTGGCTTGGAAAGCAAAGAAAAAACCAAGGAACTTATAGATAATATAAAAAAAAATAATACAAGATCAAATATCAGTAAAATACATCCAAAAGAATTAACAAAAAGATTTTGGATTCAATTATTGACAAAATGTAATATTTCAATGCAAAAAAATTGGTCAGATCTAACAAAAATTGAGTTGGAAAAAATTATTATAAATTTATTCAATTGTGAGCTTAGTGTTAATGGAAAAAGTCGCTATAAGGAAGAATTTGTTGAATGTGGAGGGGTAAATTTAAAAGAAATTAATTTTAAAACTATGGAAAGTAAAATTTGTACAGGATTATTTTTTTCTGGAGAGATTATTGATGTAGATGGGATTACAGGAGGTTTTAATTTTCAAAATGCATGGACCACAGGATGGATTGCCGGTAAAAACATGATCAGGTGAAAATTATACAATATATTTAATTTTAGAAAGAAAAAACTTTACGGCCATATCTGTAGTGCTAAAAAATCTAGAATCTAAGTACTCATCATGCTCAGTATTATGAATATAAAACTCCCAAGTTACGTAATGAGTATCAAATTCTTCAGGAGAATAATCTTGTAGAATCAAAAGTACCTCTGTCTTATTATCTGAGGCCGAGAATTTAATAGCGCAGCCCTCACTAGAAAATACACAATTTTCAATTATTGGATTACTTTCATAAATTTGCATCTGAGTATTAAAATATTTAATTTTTGCATCAAGATTTTTTTTATATAAATTACTACCTACTTTAGGTTCAGATGTATATTTAGGCTTATTTTGTGAAGCTTTATAGCTTTTAAAATCAATAACACTCATAGAAAATAATTATAAAATTTAAATGTATTTATATGATAACTTTATATAATAAACATAAAATATTATCAATATGTACATATTATGACTAGTAAACAAACATTATTAGAAGAGCTTTCAACAATAATTGAAAATGAAGACTCAACTAACAACATTATTATCCCAAAAACTATTTCAAAGAAATATATTGAATATATTCTTTCTATAAATAAGATTGATAATATAAAAATATTTTATATGGAAGAATTTGTCTTTTACACAAATAATGTTGATGGGTATAATTTAATCCAAGAAGATAAGTTTTTTTTAGAAGAAATTTTAGAAAGCACAGACTCAATATTCAACAAGCAAAATTTATACAATGAGACTGATAATATACTAGATCTTCTAAATATATTATTTTTAGATAATAATATATATATTAATAATGAAAAAAATTCTTATGAAGATATTGTAAATAATCTTAATATTAATTTATTGTCATTTGAATCACAAATTTTTCTAGAAATATTAAAATCATGGCTTTATAAATCATATACCGAAAAAACATATATTAATGAATATATTAGATTATTAAATGATGATAATTCAAGTAATGACAGTAAGGTACATTTAATTTGTTATGAAGGCATGTATGATTTAGAAAAAAAATGGCTTTCAAATAAATTTAAAAATATTTGTTATTTAGAAAATAAAAAAATTGATAAATCAGAAATTGATGATTATATAAGTAATTTTCAAAGTTTTGATTTTGATAAACAAGAAGATGAGCTATCATTCTTATCATCGGATATAATAAAAACACTTGAATCAAATGAGTATACAAGTATTGCATTAATAAATAATGATAGGTATTTTGCAAGAAGACTAAGAGCTATTTTAGACAGAAATAATATATCAATAAATGATAAGGATGGCTGGCTATTATCTACTAGCACATTTTGCTCATATATTAATAACATAATAAATTATTTTATATTAAATAATAATTATATAAATCTATACGACATAGTAATGTCCCCATACTTTAGACCAAATATATCAAGAAAAAATAAACTAGAACTTTTAAAAAATATTAGAAATTTTTATAAAAATAATATAGATGTATCACTTGATTTGTATTTTGAGCAACGCAAATCAACTGATAAAAATTTAATTACAGAATTTTTTAATAAAAAAAAAGATAGTATTGAAGAAAATTTATGCACATTCCAAGAATTCAAAGATTTTATAATAAATAAAATATCTTTATTTGAATCAAAAAATTTTATACAAAGTGATAAAGCTGGATCACAGTTTATAAATGTTCTAAATCAAATGGATAGATATTACAAAATAACAAAAAAATCTTATATGCCGATTGTATGGCATAAAAAACTAATTGAAAAATTAGAAAATACTAGTTTCACACAAGAAAATAAAAGTAATATTTATTTTTTAGACATAGCTCATGCAAGCTTATATAAATTCGATAAAATTTATATTAGTTCAATGAGTAATACAAATTTTCCCAAGAAAAAAATTAACAATTTTTCAAAAAACAATGTCATAAAAAAAGATTTTTCTCTAAATTCAAATATAGAAAATATTGAAGATATAGAAAGTTTTATAGGATTAAATAAAAACTCAAATTCTATAACTTTGTCATTTCACAGATCTAATTATTCAGAAACACTCACAAAAAGTAAATTTAAAGTGTATGTTGATCATTTCACAAAAAATTACAAAGATTATAAAAGTAAAAATAGTATTATTTTACCTAACAATACAAATAAAAAAATTATTTTAGAATTAAATAATAAATATAAAAGATTGACATATCGTGATATTGAAAATTATCTCGAGTGTTTTTATTGTTTTCACAAAGGATTAAATTCACCTTATTGTAAAAATGAATTTGATTTAAATAATTCTTCGCTTATTTTTGGTCAATATGTTCATTCAGTTTTAGCTTGTTTGTTTACAAAAGGTAACAAAATAGGTAGTTATAATGATATATTACATTCACTGAAATCTTTATCCAATGATAAAATAAAAATCTTTTATCATCAGGATAAAACTTCGTACGAATTGCAATTATGGGAAAAATTTCTACCTAAAATTGCTGATTATTTTTATTGCGAGAATTCTCTTAAATCCAATTTTCAGTCAGAAAAAAAACATGAATATGACTACAATGATGATATAAAACTTGTTGGTAGGTATGATCTAAAATATATATTAAATAGACAAGAGTATATAGTTGATTATAAAACTGGTTATGTTGATACAAAAAGTGATGTAATAAATGGTTATTCTCTTCAGCTACCTTTTTATTCACTCATAAGCAGCAAAGTTGATAATTTTGAGTATTTATCTATAAATGTCTCAAAAAATACTATCAAGTCAACTTTATTTAATTCTACCGAACTTAATGCTTCTAAGCTTTTAATTACAAAGTGTTTGGACGAGATTTATTCTAGAATAAAGACAAAAAATAATTTAATGGTAAAAAAATCTATTTCTGGCTGCGATGTTTGCGGATATGTTGATATTAATAGATAGTAATTATTTCATAGTATTAAAATCACAGAAAAATATAGTATTAAAACAAGCAAAAAAGTCATGATTAACCCTATAATTATAAAACTTTTTGCATTGTTTGATTTGAAGTCTCGAACTCTATTTTTATCAGACTGTATACCAATGAAACTTGATAAAATACTTAAAATAATTTTTATAATTCCAACATTTTTATTATTTTCAGACATATTTGGCTAGCATTAATGCGTCCTCATATCCACCAGGAGCTGGGTAGTAATTTTTTCTCTGCCCAATTTCATTATAACCTTCAGAGTTATATAGTTTTAAGGCAGAAGTATTACTTGGTCTACACTCAAGAAAAACAACCTTGCAATTTAATATTTTTATCTCGCTATGCAATTCACCTAAAAGGTACCTGCCATACCCACAACTTCTAAACGAGCTATCAATACATAAGTTCATTATATGACACTCGTCATTAACAATAGAAGCTACAAGATAACCAATTAATTTATCATCTAGTATTAAAACACGACAAATATAATTATTAGACAAACAATCATTAAATATTTTTTTAGACCAAGGATATCCATACGATTTCTCTTCGATAATATATACAGCGTCTATATGAGTATCACTCATATGAACATATTTTGTCATTAATGTATTTTGTAAGCTACTCATAACTTATAATATATTTATAATTTTCCCATATTCGTTTTTTTAATGTATTTGTTATTTTATCTGATAGTGACAAAGTATTAAATACTAAAAGATTATTTTTTTCACTATTTATGCATATATTTTTATTAAAAGAATATCTTTCTTTTACAGATTCGTATGTTTCTTTACTGCAAATTATTAATACAGATAAGTTTGACTTACTATTAAAAAAATTTGAAACAGATGATAAAATTTCTTGATTAGTTCTTAAATCAATTAATGTCTTATCGTGAAACTCAAGAGCTGCCTTTTTAAGATTTTCGAATATTAATTCATTTTTATCATATAAGTCTTTACATATAATAATTTTTTTTTCTAAAATTAATTTTTCTTCGTATTCTATTGTATTTTTTTTTATGTAAAATTCAGATTGCATTAATTTTAGCAAAGTAATTTTATTTAAGTATTCCTGGCTAGACATGATCTAATTGTGGATGAACAATATTTGCTTTATTGTTTAACTTATTTATTGCGTCTAGATAAGCCTTAGCTGATGCTATAACAATGTCAGTGTCTGAACCTATACCATTAACAATAATTCCCTGTTTCTCCATTCTGACAGTTACCTCTCCTAATGAATCTGTTCCATCAGTAATATTATTAACAGAGTATAATTGTAGTACAGAGTTGCTGTTTACTATTTTCTCTATTGCTTTAAATGCTGCATCTACTGGACCACCACCTTTTGAATCACTATTAAAACGCTCCATATTTTTCTCTAATGTAATTTCTGAATATGGTTCTGAACTAGAATCGCTTATAGATTTAATACTAACTAAATTATAATTTTGACTATCTTCTTTGCCTGAAGCATTAGATATTAAAGAGTGCAGATCATCATCATAAATCTCATGCTTAATGTCTGCCAAATCTTTGAATTTTTTAAACAAGATATTTAGCTCACTTGTATCTTTAATTTCGTAACCAATTTCTGACAATCTAGTTTTTAATGCGTTTCTTCCGGAATGCTTTCCAAGAACAAGCTTGTTTTCTTGCCAACCAACATCTTGAGCTTTCATAATTTCGTAAGTTTCTCTATGTTTAAGAACGCCATCTTGATGAATACCTGATTCATGTGCAAATGCATTAGCACCTACTATTGCTTTATTAGGCTGAACAGGAAAACCTGTAATACTTGAAACAAGTTTAGATGCGGGAACTATATGTCCCGTGTTAATCTGTGTATCGCAGTTGAAAATATCTTGTCTAGTTTTTACAGTCATAACAACTTCTTCAAGAGAAGCATTTCCTGCCCTTTCACCAAGCCCATTTATTGTGCACTCAACTTGTCTAGCGCCATTCATTACGGCCGATAACGAATTTGCAACAGCTAACCCTAAGTCATTATGACAATGAACCGAAAATATAGCTTTATCAGAATTTGGAATATTGTAAATAAGTTTTTTTATTAAATTTCCAAATTGCTCAGGTATATTATAACCAACAGTATCAGGAATATTTATAGTATTCGCACCAGCATTAATTGCCTTTTCTATTATCTCCGAGAGAAAATCAAACTCAGATCGTCCAGCATCTTCTGGGGAAAATTCAATATTGTTAGTATATTTTTTAATTCTTTTTATAGATTTTACAGCTTGATCTATCACTTCTTTTTTACTCATGCCTAATTTTTTTTGCATGTGTATTTCAGAAGTTGCTATAAAAGTATGTATTCTTGAACTCTTTGCAGGCTTTATAGCTTCTCCAGCAGCATCAATATCTTTTTCTATAGCTCTAGCTAAAGCACAAATTGTGCTATTTTTTATATTTGAAGATATATTGAATACAGCGTCAAAATCTCCCCTGCTTGCTATTGGAAATCCAGCTTCAATAACATCTACATTTAATTTTTCAAGTACTTTTGCTATGCGCAGTTTTTCGGAAACATTCATTGATGCACCGGGGCTTTGCTCACCATCTCTTAATGTTGTATCGAATATAACTAATTTATCTTTATTTTTAGACATACTTATCTTTTTTTTCACTTGTTTTGTTATAAATATTATTTTTCTTTCTGAAGTATCTAAATACATTCATAACAAATCCAGAAAGTGAGTAAACTATTGCAAGAAATAATAAAACCATAGGAGGATTAATCAATGTTACAACTAAAGCAAAAATTGTAAAAAATAACCAGTAAAATTTTATTTTTTCCTGATCTCCAATATTCTTAAAACTAAAGTATGAAAACTTACTTATCATTAGGAATGATATTAAAAGTGTTATAAAAACAGAAATTTCTTTAAACAATAGCGGACTAATATTTAATTTATTTAAAACAATAAAAAAAAGACTAACTAGGATAGCACCGAGTGGACACGGTAAACCTATAAAAAAATCACTACTCTTAGAAGTATTGAATCTTGCAAGTCTTAGTAAAACTGAAACTAAATAAAGTGAAGCTACAATAACGCCAAGTTCTAGCCAAGAATTTATAAGAAAATTTATATCTTTTAAAAACCATTGGTATAAAAAAACTGCTGGCGCCACACCAAATGAAACAGTATCTGACAAACTGTCATATTGTGCTCCAAATTCACTGGTAGTTTTTGTAATTCTTGCTACTCTTCCATCTAAGCCATCTAATATAAAAGAAACTAAAATAAGATTAGCAGCAACTGACAAATAACCGTCAAAAGAATAAATAATTGACACAAAACCACATAATACTGAACCGGTAGTTAGCAAATTTGGTATTAAATATATCTTATTTCTTATCATATTATTAATATAAAAAACGCCAAGCCATGTTATACATGCTTAGCGTTATATAAAAAGATTTTATTACTTTATAAGATTTACAACCATGTATGCCAGAAAGGCATAAAATCCCCAAAAAAGTATAAAATGTAAAATTCCGCTCATAATTGTTTATCCTTTTATTATTTAAAACATATACTTGTTTATAAATGATAACTTAGTTTTTATTTTTATCAACTAGTTTGTTTGCGCTAATCCACGGCATCATTGATCTAAGCTTATCACCTACAGACTCTATAGGGTGCTTTTCACCATCATTTCGCATTTTATCAAAATTACTATTTCCAGACTTATATTCATCTATATACTCCTTAGCAAACTCACCACTTTGTATTTCTGCAAGGATTTTTTTCATTTCGTCTTTTGTTGAATTATTTACAATTCTAGGGCCTCTGGTTAAGTCCCCGTATTCAGCAGTATTTGATATTGAATATCTCATATTTGCAACACCGCCTTCGTACATTAAATCAACAATTAATTTTAGTTCATGCAGACATTCAAAATACGCCATCTCGGGTTTGTAGCCAGCCTCAACAAGAGTTTCAAATCCAGCAAGAACTAGAGAAGTTGCGCCACCACAAAGGACAGCTTGCTCACCAAATAAATCTGTTTCTGTTTCCTCTTTGAATGTTGTTTCTATAACGCCTGCCTTACCACCACCATTTGCAGAAGCATAAGACAACGCTAGTTCTTTACTGTTACCAGACGGATCTTGATTAACTGCTATTAGTGTTGGGACACCACCACCTTCTGTGTAAGTTGATCTTACAAGATGTCCTGGTCCTTTAGGAGCTATCATAATAATGTTTGTATCAGAGCTTGGTTTGATTGTTTCGAAATGAATATTAAAACCATGCGCGAATCCTAACGATGCTCCTTTCTGTAAATTTGGCTCAATATCTTCATTATAAACATCAGCCTGATTTTCATCCGGAATTAAAAGCATTATTAAATCTGAAGTTTTTGTAGCTTCAGCAACTGTCATTACATTAAATCCAGATTTTCTAGCTTTTTCTGCTGACTTTGAATTTTCATGCAAACCTATTACTACATCAACACCAGAATCTTTTAGATTATTTGCATGTGCATGACCTTGAGAGCCATAACCAATAATCGCTACCTTTTTACTTTTTATAATTGATATGTCTGCATCTTTATCATAATAAATATTCATTTTATATATCTCCAATTTATAATTTAATTACTGTTTACACCAACAGATCCTGATCTAACTATTTTAACTGCGATTTTATCTATAGATCTTAAAAAATCATTGATTTTTTTTGGACTATCTACGCATTCAATTATTATTTCGTTATTTTTTGTTTTGTGGACTTTTAAAAATTCATTCTTTGAAAGATCTTCCATCATTGATTCATCGATGCTTTTATTTTCTATTTTTACAAAAGCTATTTCTCTTTCAATATGTTCGTTTGAAGTAATCTCGGAAACTTCTATAACATCAAGCAATTTATCAAGTTGTTTTACAATTTGCTCAATAACATTATCGTCACCAGACGTTACTATTGTCATTCTTGATGCGGAAGGATCTTCCGATGGCGCAACCGACAAGGATTCTATATTAAAGCTTCTTGCTGAAAATAACCCAGCTACCCTTGATAAAGCTCCTGATTCATTCTCTAACAACACAGAAATTATATGTCTCATTTGTTTAATACCACTCTTATTGAACGCTAAATTTTTATTATTGTAAATTAATTTTAGGAAAGTATCATTTTATTGTGCGCTGCGCCAGTTGCAATCATAGGAAATACATTTTCATTTGGATCTGTTATAAAATCTAAAAATACAAGTTTGTCTTTTTTATTGATTGCCTCAATGATTGCACTATCTACATCATTTGGGTTTTCGACCTTATATCCAACATGACCATAGCTTTCGGTTAGTTTTACAAAATCAGGAAGAGCATCCATATATGACATTGCATATCTTTTTTCATAAAAAAATTCTTGCCACTGTCTTACCATCCCCATGTATCTATTATTTAAATTTATAATTTTAATGGGTAGCCCATACTGCAAACAAGTTGAAAGCTCCTGTATACACATTTGAATACTTGCTTCGCCGGTAATACAGCAAACCAAAGAATCAGGATTTGCAAACTGAACACCCATTGCCGATGGCAAACCAAAACCCATCGTTCCAAGACCTCCTGAGTTTATCCATCTTTTTGGTTTGTTAAATTTATATAATTGCGCAGCCCACATTTGATGTTGTCCCACATCTGAAGTAATAAAAGCATCACCTTTTGTTATTTCATACAATCTGTCAACAACATACTGAGGTTTAATAATATCTTTTTCTTGAATATATTTAAAAGAATCTTTTTTTCTCCATTCATTTATCTGTTCCCACCAGGAATCTAAATTCATTGGTTTCAACTTTTTATCCATAGTTTTTTTTATTATTTTATTAATGCAGTCTTTGACATCTCCATTAATTGGAATATGCGCTTTAATATTTTTTGAAATAGAAGAAGGATCAACATCAATATGAACAACAGTAGCATTTGGACTAAATTTATCTAATCTACCAGTTATTCTATCATCAAATCTTGCGCCCACAGCTATAAGTAGATCGCAATCATGCATTGCCATGTTTGCTTCATACGAACCATGCATTCCTAGCATTTGTAAGAATTGTGGGTCACTTCCTGGGAAGCATCCAAGGCCCATTAGCGTGTTTGTAACTGGAAAATTTAAATATTTTGCCAACTTAGTTAGCTCATCAGAAGCATTGCTGTTAATTACTCCGCCTCCAGCATAAATTACAGGTTTTTTTGCCTTTAGAATTTTTTCAACTGCCAGATCTATGTCCTTGTCATTAATTTGCACAGACGGATTATAAGATCTCATTGATACTTTTTCTGGGTACACAAACTCGCATTTATCTTCAGTGATGTCTTTAGGGATATCTACTACTACTGGGCCAGGTCTACCTGTTGAAGCAACGTAAAATGCTTTTTTAATTGTATTAGCCATGTCTTTTACATCTGTGATCATAAAATTATGTTTGACACAGGGTCTGGTAATACCAACAGTATCAACTTCTTGAAAAGCATCATTACCAATTAATGCAGTTCTAACCTGACCTGTAAATACGACAATTGGGACAGAATCCATATATGCGTCAGCTATTCCTGTTATAGCATTTGTTGCTCCAGGTCCAGATGTAACTAGAACAACTCCCGGTTTATTTGAGGATTTAGCAAACCCCTCAGCTGCATGAACTGCGCCCTGCTCATGACGCACAAGAATGTGTGTTACGCTGTTTTGCTTGTGCAGCTCATCATAAATATGCAAAACAGCACCGCCTGGATATCCGAATACTAGATCAATGCCTTCAGCTTCAAGACATTTAACAAATATTTCTGCTCCAGTGAATAATTCTTGTTTATTATCAATATTTTGCTTCATTAAGTTCGTGTAAAAACTTACTTATGCTTTTTGTATAAGAAAGTAAAATTTACCGCTATCCTCTTTAGAATCCATAAGTTTATTACCTGTTTGATTTGAAAACGCTTCAAAATCCTTTATTGCGCCTGGGTCTGTAGCGACGACATGTAATATTTGCCCTGTTTCCATTGAGGAAAGAGATTTTTTTGCTCTTAATATTGGTAATGGGCAGTTAAGCCCGCATGCGTCTAATTCTTGGTCATATTCGGCCATATACAATCTCCATGTTTGATTAAACTATTAACTTTATAAGACACTTTATCTAATGTGTCTACATAAGCGAAATAGGATATACTTATTAGTGTACCGTGTAAACACAAGAATCTCACTATAAAAAAAATATTAAAAACATATGAAATATATAAAATATGCAGCAATATTTCTAATAATAACAATAACTTCTGAGCGTTCTGCGCAAGCTAATAATATTCTAATCCCAAAAATTGGAGACACATCTTCAAAATACATGAGTGTATCCCAAGAAAATAAACTTGGAGATATCATATATTCTCAGATATTAGGATCATTCAAACTAATATCAGACCCTATTATTACAAACTACATCCAAATGCTTGGTAATCGCTTATTAATATCCAATCATAATAGCGCAACCAAATATAGGTTCTTAGTGGCAGATCATCCATCAATAAATGCTTTCGCAACCCCTGGTGGAGTAATTGTTATAAATTCTGGTGTAATTTTAAAAACTAGCTCGGAAGCTGAATTAGCAAGTGTCTTAGCTCATGAGATAGCTCATGTAAAAGCCAGACATCTTTCTAGAATGCATGAACAATCTTCAAAAGTAGATATAACAACAGCATTAGGTGTAATTGCTGCAGTAATAGCTGGAATGTATGATTCTGATTCTATTGGTAAATCAATTATAGCTGGCGAGGGTTTTAAATCACAAAGACAAATATCATTTATTAGAGAACATGAAAAAGAGGCTGACAGGCTAGCAATTAGTATGATGGTGAACGCAAATATAAACCCGATGGCAATGAGTGATTTTTTCAAAACATTGCTAAAGGAGAACAACGAAAAAGGTGCTATTGAATTTTTAAGAACGCACCCATTAACAAGAAATAGAATAATAGAGACTGAGAATTTAGCATCAAAGTATAGAGGCAATTTCCAACATGATAGTTTTGGTTACCAATTTGTGTCAGCAAGAGTTTCAATAAAAAAATTAAACACAAGAAAATTTATAAAAGATTTCGTTTACAATGAAGATGATATAGTAAATTCTCCCAATAAGGTTGTCGATCATTATGCATATGGACTTGCGTTAATAAAAGAAAAAAAATATTCTAAAGCAATTAATGTATTTTTGAATTTAAAAAAATTCTTAAGGACAAAAAAACAACTATACCAAATAAAGAATTATATACATATTGCTTTAGCAGATGCATATTTAAATAATAATGAAAATAAAAAAGCATTATCAATTTTAGAAGATTTAAATAATATATATCCCGCAGATAATTCAGTTCTATACAATCTTTCGAAGGCTTACATAAAAAATAAAGATTACAAAAAAGTTATTGAAAAATTAATACCTTATGTTATTGAACATAAAGACCATAGATTGGTTTTAAAAATAAGTGAGGCAGCATACAAACTTGATGAAAAATCACTTGGGCATGAATATAGAGGAGATTACTTAAAAATTCTTGGTAGTTTCAATACATCCGTTAAATATTATAAGCTTGCTATAAAATATAATAGGAAAGGTAAAATTATTAACGAAAGAATTTCCTCTAAATTAAAAGAAATTGAAAAACTTCAAAAATCTAAAGAAATTTTATAAGTTATAACTACTTTCACCATGACTACCAAAGTCACACCCTTCTGTATTTTCCTCTTGGTCTGAAACTCTTAAACCTACAAGTTTATTAGTCACAGCAACAATTATTGTTGTAACTATATAGGTGTATATGGCAATACTTAAAACTCCAATTATTTGTACTTTTGTTTGATCCCATACATTTGTATCTAAACCTAATCCACCGAATTGTTGTGTTGCTAGCAAGCCACATAACAAAGTTCCCAAAATTCCCCCAACACCGTGAACGGCAAAAACATCAAGTGAGTCATCTATATTTAGTGACGCTTTTACAAAACCAACAAACCAATAACACACTGCTCCAGAGGATATACCAAGAATCAAGCCCCCAAGAGGACCAATGAACCCTGAAGCAGGAGTGACAGTTGCAAGGCCTGCAACCATCCCTGTTATCATTCCTACTAACCCTGGTTTGCCATTTTTATACCAATCAATAACCATCCATGTAATTGTTGCTGAAGCAGCTGATATATGTGTTACAAGCATAGCCATCGCTGCATTCTGATTTGCAGCAAGTGCAGAACCGGCATTAAAACCAAACCAACCTACCCATAACAATGCTGCGCCAACCATTGCAATTACTGGGCTGTGCGGAGGTTTTACAGATTTTGGAAAACCATTTCTTGCACCCAGTGCTTTTGCAATAACGAGTGCGGAAATGCCTGCAGTAGTATGTACTACCAATCCTCCAGCAAAATCCATCACACCCATTTGCGCAAGCCAGCCTCCTCCCCATACCCAATGTGTAACAGGGCTGTAAACTAGAATTAACCAAATGCTTGTAATTACTATAACTGCAGAAAATTTAATTCTTTCAACAAAAGCTCCCACTATTAAGGCCGGAGTAATTATTGCAAATGTCATCTGAAACATTACAAAAAGTGTTTCCGGGATATCGCCAGATAATGAATCGATGGAAATACCAGATAAAAATATTTTATTTAGATCGCCAAAGTAAAGGCCATCGCCATTAAATGCTAAGGAATAACCGCAAATAAACCATATTATTGAAGCTAAACATGCTATTACAAAACATTGAGCCAATGTTGATAAAGTATTTTTAGATGAAACAAGTCCAGCATAAAATAATGCTAATCCTGGAAGTGTCATTAAAAGAACTAATGCAGTGGACACAAGTATCCATGCAGTGTTTGCATCATTCATAGAGTTCGCTCCTCGTATGTTTTTTATTAAAACTTTTTATATTTATTATTTATTTTATTATATCTTAATAATAAATTTAATTCTTAACCATATTTCTAAGAGTTTTTGGCTCTAAATCATATTCTGGTGATATTGCGTTGTGCGGACAAGCATGAACACAGGCGTAACATCTAATACATTTGTCTTCATTAATATATAACGTGTTGTAATATAATCCAGAAGTGAATGCTGGATCTATTCTTGAAATATTTGCATACTTTCCATTATCTTTTGCATCACTTAAACTTGCTGTCTCAACTATACAGTCAGCTGTAGGTTTAACTAATAGACATTCATCACATAATACACATTTTGAATTATCTATTACAGGTGCAGGTGATCTTGCATCTTCAAATTTATCAAAGAACATGGATTCTTCAGAAACTCCTGCATCTTCAAGAACTTTAGCGCCGGCGTTTATCATTGGGGGAGGCCCACAAAAAAAAGCTTTACAAGATTCTGCTTTAACAACTCCTGTTTTCAAATAATTATCTTTAAAATAGTCGGTCACAAAACCTCTACCACCTGTCCAATCAGAATCTTCAGGCTCTTCGCTTAAAACTGGTATAAATTTAAAAGTATAACCTTTTGCCCAAATATTTGAGATCTTTGAAATCTCGTCAACTAAATACAAATCCTTTTGTTGTCTTGCCCCATAAAAAAAGTAACAATTTCTTTTGACTTTATTAAATGCAGCGTCTTCAACAATAGCGTTAATAGCGCTCATTCCGCTACCACCAGCTATGCAAACCATGTCTTCATCTGAATCATCAATTTTGAATTGTCCCATCGGTCCAGATAAAGTTATTTTTTGACCTGATCTGTCTTTTTCCAAGTATTCTGAGAATTTTCCTCCTGGGACTTGTTTGATAAAAAAACTATATTCGCCTTTCTTTTCGCTTGTTGGGGCTTTTGCAAAAGAAAAAGCTCTCGGCTTATCAAGTTCTTCAACCTTTAACGTGCCATACTGGCCAGCATGTGAATTTAAGACTTCATTATTATCTAACTTTACAGTTAACAAAAAAGTATCGTCTGTAAGATTTTTCATCGATGTTATTACTGCATCTTTTATTTTAACCCTACTGTTTTGCACGTCAGGTTGAGGCGCAGAGTTAACTTTTGTCTTAGAATGTGGAATTCCATTTTCTGGGTATATAAAGTTACTTCTTGATGACATTTATGCTCCTTGCTTAATAGCTTTCTCTGACATTTCTTTACTAGCCTTTTCTATCTCTACAAGGACAGAATAAAAAGTTGGGCTCTTTCCAAAGTCAGTTAGCATCTCGCTATTTAAATTATTTACATTTAAACCATTTGGGGTATTACTACCTTTAAATTGTTTTTGTGTAGCACATACGCCGTCTAACAATCCATCTATAATAACAGCATAACAATATGTATCACCTTGTTCATTATATAATCTTACGAGATCTCCATCCTCAATACCTCTTTGTTTTGCGTCATTCACACTAAGTTCTACAGTCGGTCTAGATTGCATAGCTTGTAATCTTGGAACCGATTGAAAAGAGTCACCTATAAAATAATGAGAAGCACTACTCAGAACTTGTATTGGGTATTTTGACTTCGCTGGGTCATATTGACCATTAATTTCTGGAACATATTCAGGGAAAGGACTAACATCTGGGTAAGCTTCAGTAATAGCTTCACACTTTATTTCTATTTTGCCGCTAGGAGTTTCCCAACCATTATTTAAAAAATCACGTCTTTTTGAGTTTGTAGATGCCCTTGCCCAACCATTTTTTACAACATCATCATAATTTATTCCCTCTGTTAGACAGTTAAATCTTTCGCCGTCTTCGTTCTCAGCTTCTAATAATATATCTTTGATTATTTCTTCATCAGTTTGCGTGAATGCATTATCTGTAGAGTCAACATAGCCCATTTTATCTGCAAGCATTCTGAATAATTCTGTATTATTAATACTTTCTCCAAGAGGCTCGATAACAGGTTTATTTATTCCTAAAAACCAGGAACCATATGCCCAATGACAATCATGTCTTTCAAGGGCTGTATCGGCAGGCAATACAATATCTGCATACATACAAGAGTCAGTCCAAAATGTCTCGTGAACAGTAATGAATAAATCGTCTCTGGACATACCTTTCCTTACATTACCGCTATTTGGAGTACAGTTTGCGATATCACTATTATAAACAAATAAAGATTTAATAGGTGGATCAAGCTGCTCTCCATCCTCTCCAATATTGTCTGCTAAAGCTCTTCCAATTTGAACCATATTAACAACTCTTTTTTCTGCTCTATTTCCTAAATCTGGCCTATGCAGCTTACCTAAATCAAAGCGAAGCCACATTTCCTCTAATTGTCCAAATGCAACACCGCCACACTCTTCTCTCCAAGAACCATTAAAGCATGGAAGTATTAAGACTGCTCGACACATTTGGCCGGAATTTTGATGTCTATTTAACCCGTAATTGGCTCTTATATAAGATTTTTTTGTTTTTGCATATTCAACAGCAAGTTCTTCAATGACCTCAGCTTTTACTCCGGTAATTTTTTCTGCTTCTTCCAAAGTATATTTAGGCAGAACTTTTTCAACAAATTCTTCCCAACCATGTGTTTGTGAATTCAAAAACTCAACATCATGAAGGTTTTTATCCACGATCACTTTTATCATAGCGTTAGCCAAAAATGCATCTGTACCAGGTTTAGGTTGTATGTGTACATCAGCAAACATTGTTGTTCTTGTTTTTCTTGGGTCAACAACTACTAACTTCATTCCCCTATCTTTTGCTTCTCTAATAAAAGGTATTGAATGAACTCCTGTGCTAACTAAGTTTGTTGCCCATAATATCATTAACTCGCAACCATCTCTTGCTGCTTCACCAACATGAGGTCCATTAGCCATACCATATGTATATAGTCCTGCCCACATAGCTGCATAAATACATATAGATTGCTCTAGTCTTGCGGCTTCCATCTTATTCCAGAACCTGCTATCCATTGTCCAATAACCTAACATACCAAGAGTTCCAGAATATGAGAATGGCTGAACAGCTTCCGTCCCATAATCTTTAATAGTTTTTTTAAAGTCGCTTGTAATTGTTTCTAAGGCTTCGTCCCATGATATTCTTTCAAATTTAGCTCCAGGGCCTTTAGGACCAACCCTCTTGTGCGGATACAAAACTCTATTTTCGTTGTATACAAGATCTATGTAATGATTAACCTTATTACATAAATATCCTCTGGTTATTGGGTGGGATGGATCACCTTGAACACTTATAGCTTTGCCAGTTTTGTCATCTCTAGTTACAAGCATTGAGCATGTATCAGGACAATCATGCGGACAACATATATGATGTATTGAATGCCCTTCAGGCGGTTTTATTTTTGGAATATAATTAACTACCGAACTAGAAAACTCTTTTGGTTTAGCTGCCATTTCCTCTCCTTATTTTTCCACTCAATTTCTAACTAGATATTTATATTATTAAATTTTCTATTAAATATCACGTTTAAAATTGTATCTAATCACAAAAAATCTAAATTTATACCCATATAGTAATACATTTTTTATTAATATAAAATACATACATTCGGTATACGCGTTCAAATTTAACCAAAATTACTTTAGTTTAATCAGTTTTCTTAATAATAAGCCAATATAGTACAAAAATAGAAATAACTTGAAAAATGCAGGGCAAAAGTGCATATGTAAAAGGAAAAAGATAATCGTCACGTATAATTCCAGGCTGATAACCCATAAATCCCAATATTGGCAAAGCTATTCCAGAAGCTATGGCAAGAGAAAATTTTGACAAAAAATTGCTTATAGAATAATAACTTGCAGCTAAATTTTCATGTTTATTCAACTTTATAAATTCAGCAACTATCATAGATGGCAAAGAAAGATTTGCCCCTACCGCTATGCCCGAGAGAAAACATATAACAAAAAAACCTAATATATGGTTTGGCTGAAGAAAAAAGGCCCAAATGAATGTAAAAAGAGCAAAAATCATACTAAATAACCAAGCATTTTTGATCCCATATTGTACTGATATATGCTTCCAGATTGGCATAGATAAAGCTCCGCTCAAAAAATATACTAGCAAAAACAACCCGAGAAATTGTTCGGCTAATAAATAATCTCTCACATAAAATATAATTATTGTTGCTGGTATAGACGCCGCAAAAGTACTAAAAAAATAAGAAATAAAAAATAACTTTACTATGTTGTTTTTAAAAATATAGAAAAAAGATATAGAGACTGATTTACTTTTTGGCTTTTTAATACTTGATAATTTAAACCATTTATCAAAAAATATTAATGAAATTAAAATAATCAATATAAGGATCATAGAAAGAATATGAAAATTATTTTCTTTAAAGTACAAATATAAAATTGTAGGCATGATAGAGGCTGTCAATAAACCTAATAAGCTAATAGCCTCTCTTATAGTAATAACTTTGATAACTTGCCTTGAGGAAATATCCCATAAGCCTCCAAAAGCCTGAATATTTATTGCTATCAAGCTGAAACCTAACGTACACAAGAAAATACTTAAAAAGAACCAGGCTAAAATATAAGAGCCGTATGGATGAAATACCATCCAAAATCCTAATGCTAGTAAAAATGAACCAAAATATATTATCTTATGACGAATATAAAAAAAATAATCACTAATTCGACCAATCAATGGGTCTAAAAAAGCATCAAAAAGCCTTAAAACGAGCAACGCTAAGCCTATAGTTTCTATCTTGATACCGAGATTTGAAGCATAATAATCTGGTGCGTGTAAATAAATAGGTATACCTGCAAATGCCAGAGGAAAAACTATAATGCTATATTTAAGAATATCGTATACGTTAATGTTTTTCATACCTAAATCAAATAATAAAACAATTGCAACAATATCAAATTTTTAAATTGGTGGGGCGTATAGGATTTGAACCTATGACCCTCGGCTTAAAAGGCCGGTGCTCTACCATGCTGAGCTAACGCCCCAATAGCTTTGAGATTGTACAGTTGATAATTTATATAACAAGAATTTTTTTTTATACAATATTTATTAATGTTTATATATTATAAACCAGAATTTTAATTAAATATATATAGTTTCATCAGTAAAACCATTTTCTTCAAATGCTTTTTTTCTAAAATCACAAGACTCACAATTCCCGCAAGCCTTTCCATCATTTGTAGCCTGATAACATGAAACCGATTTTTTATAATCGAGACCTAAGGACTTACCAAGAAAAACAATATCTTTTTTTCTCATACTTACTAATGGCCTATGAATTCTAAAACTATTACCTTCAACACCAGTTTTTGAACCTAAGTTTATCATTTTTTCATATGCGCTAATAAAATCATCTCTACAATCTGGGTAACCCGAATAATCAATTGCATTAGCGCCAAGAAATATATCTGATGAATTTATTTGTTCAGCCCAAGAACATGCAATAGAAAGAAATATTACATTTCTCATTGGCACGTATGTAGACGGTATACTATTTGAGGAATTTTTATCTGGAACTAATATATTCTCAGTTATTAATGATGATTCGGTAAAATCATTAAAATCAATATTAAAAATTTTATGTTCTAGTGAATTATATTTATTTGAATAAAATTTAGCTGAATTGATTTCTGAAATACTTTTTTGACCATAATTAAAAGTTATGCAAAAACACTCGTATCCTTCATTTTTTGCAATAGCAAGTGTGGTAACTGAATCCATCCCTCCAGAAAGAATAATAACTGCATTTCTTTTATTCATCACCTACCTCTTTCGTTGCCCCAAATATACTTATGCAACTGCAATTGTAATGTTACTTTTAATCTATCTTCTAAAATCCAATCAGCTATTTTAATTAATTTAAGTTTTTCATGAACTGGTGAAAAGAAAATATTACCAAAATCTAGCAAATTATTTTCTTTTAAAAAATATTTAGACCATTCGTAATCATCTTTATTTCCGATCACAAATTTTAATACATCAGTTTTTTTTAATTTAGATAAATTATTTAAAATATTGTTATGATCCTCATTAGATGATGGCGTTTTAACGTCCATAACAATATCAATATCTTTAGGTATAAAACTAATATCCATTAAGCCACTTGTTTCAATTGAAACATTAAAAGAGTTTTTTAGTAATTCATTAAGCAAATAAATAATATTTTTTTGAGATAAGGGCTCTCCTCCTGTTACGGTTACATAACTAGTGTTATATTTTTTTACCTTTGAAATTATTTTGTCTATTTCGAGTTGCTTTCCTTCTGTGAAAGCATAATCTGTATCACAATATGAGCATCTAAAGGGGCAACCCGCTGTTCTTATAAAAACAGTTGGTTTGCCAGAGTATTTTGCTTCTCCTTGAATAGAATAAAAGATTTCATTTATAGCTATTCTATTATCGTGTTTCATTATATTTTTTACTTATCTTCCCTCAACATCCATGCTTTTTATTTTTTTTTCTGCAAGTTGAGACAAACTTGTATTGGGGTAGTCTTTTTTTATTCCAGAAAATATAAACCTTGCTTCCTTCCATTTTTTTATCGAATAATAACAATATCCAATTTTTAATTTAGCGTCAGCAATTTTGCTGCTTTTAGGATAATTCTCAATAACTGTAGCAAAATTTATCATTGCATTTTTATAGTCACCTTGTGCATATATTGATTCGCTTAACCAGTATTGTGCATTTGCGGCATAATTACTTTCTGGAAATAAAAATAAAAATGCATTAAAAGAATCTTCAGCATCTTTATAGTTCTTGTCTTTTACAAGTTGGAAAGCACTTCTGTACAACTCAATTTCACTCTTAAGTTCATAGGTTTCAAGGTTTTTTTTAAAATTATCATTTTTGTATATTTTTGCAACATCAAGATCACTTTCGTCTTTAGGAATAATATTTTCTTTCTCAATTTTTTTATTTGCATTATTATTTAAAACACTTTTTTTATTTTCTTTTTCATTATTAAAATCTGATGTAATTATATTTTCTTTTTTTATTTTTTTATTATTAGCGTCTACAGCCTCTTGCATTTTTTGAATTTTTTTTGATAAATCCTGATATAGTCTATCTTGCTGATTTTGTAAATTTTGTATTTTATTATTAAGCTGCTGGTTTTCTTCTGTTAATTGTTGCATTTGTTCTCTTACCATCTCGAGTCTTTCATACATACGCATCATGACTTCATTTTCATTAGAAAATGAATTTGAAGATATTGCAAGGAGAGCGGCTAAAAAAAGTATTTTCTTTATCAATTTATTTTCCTGTATTACTAAAAACTATTTCTACTCTTCTATTTAATGAATGTGTGTCCTCATTGGTTCCGATAACAGCTGGATTTTCTTCTCCATAGCTTACTACTTCTACTGCATCCTTTTTCACACCATTTATTAGCAAAATTTCTTTAATTGTTTCTGCTCTTTTTTCACCTAAAGCCAAATTATAAGCGCGCGAACCTCTTTCATCTGCATGCCCTTCTATTCTTATTTGCGCTTTTTTATATTTACGCATGTAATCTGAATACCTTTTTAATATTTCTTTATCATTATCGTTATCTATTGAATATTTATCATATTCAAAATAAATTACATTATTTCCCAAGGTAAAACCTTTTGAAGCTACTGAGTCAAGATTCACATTTTCTGCTGATTTTATCTTGTCCACAGAAGACTCCGAGTCCCCATCAGACTTAGTCAACATTGGTTCGGTAGTTACTATTACATCGGGGTCTTTTTGATAAAAAGCATTGCAACCTGATAATGTTATACCAATAAGTAATAGAATAATGTTTTTTGTTAATCTTGTGAACACAGCATACTCCGTTGTAAGTTGACTAATGTGACCAGATTGGCTCTCTAACGTTTTCGCCAACTAGCTCTATTTCCTTTCTTATTCTACCATCATTACTGGCAGCAACAAGAATACCTTTATGGATTTTTTTTGATGCAAATAAAACCATTTTATTATTTGGAGCAAAGCTTGGAGCCTCATCTAATTTTCCATTTGATATAACTTTAAGAAAATTATCTTTGAGTGATAATATTCCAATTTTATGCCCACTACCATTATTATGTACTAAAGATAGCTCTTTTCCATCTGAAGATAAATTAGCATCAGCGTTATAGGTTCCTTCAAATGTTAATCTTTTTGCTTTTCCACTATTTATAGATTTTATATATATGTGTGGTTTTCCGCTTCTATCTGAGGTAAAAAAAATCTCCTTATTATTGATATTCCACTCAGCCTCTGTATCAATACCTATACTATTTGTAATACGTCTATCAGATTTCGACACAAAACTATAAACAAAAATTTCTAAATTACCATTAACTGAAGAAGTATAAGCCATAAAATTTCCATTGGGGGACCAAGCAGGAGCGCTTGAAGATTTTTTATTATTATCTAATTTTATTCTTTCTCCCGTTTCTAATGTTTGAATAAAAATTTCAGGTCTATTATTTTCAAAAGAAACATACGCAATTTTGTCATTTTTTGGTGACCATGTTGGCGACATGATTTGCTTTGAAGACTTATAAATTGCAATGGAATTATGGCCATCTATATCAGCAACATGTAATTTATATATCTTTTTATTTGCATTTTTTTTTATTTCGGTACTTATGTAAGCAATTTTTGTATCAAATATTCCTTTTATACCTGTAATTTCCTCAAAAATAACATTGCTTATTGTATGTGCAATTTTTCTAATATTATTATTTTTTAAATTTATTTTATAGGATATAACTAACTCTTTTTTTATAATATTATAAAGATCAAACCTAATATATGTATTCGAGTTTTCGTTGTAAATTTTAGAATCTAAAAAGAAGTTTGCACCAGCGAGACTAAGTAAGGCATATTTAGTATCTTTATTTTCAAATTTACCACTAATTTTTGAAGAGTCTAGAACAGTAAAATAACCACTTCCATATAAGTCATTTTCAATAATTTCTTTAATTTTATTTGAGGAAATATTTGGTAAATTATTGCTAACTTTAACCATGATTGGTAGCGCTCCAATTTCAGCTCTATCAATCTTTATTGTTAACTCTGAATGAGCATTAGCTGAAATCATAAAATAAAGAACAAAAGTTGTAAAAATTTTTTTCATTTATTGTGGTCCTACAAACTGTAATACAATATTTTCCTGAAAAACTTCTATATCAGGAGCTATTGGCAAAGGACTAGACTTCCAGACGGCATTTATTAATGAATCAATATAAAGACTATCGCCTTTGCAACCGTGAACTTTAACATTAGTTACCTTGCCACTTGGAAGCTGATTAACTATAACTGTACATATTTTATCATATCTTGAATCATGTGGAACAAGCCAGTTATTCTCGATCTTTGCCTTAATAGTAAGTATATATTTCTTTTCAGCATCTGTAAGTTGAGCATTACGAATATTCTGATTTTTGATTAAAGTCTCAATTCTTTCAATTTCTAATAGTTCTCGCTCTAACTTCTCAAGTTCATATTTTGCAAGTTTTTCAATCTCATCGTTCTTTAAGTCCTCTAATTCCTTTTTTTTCTTTTCTTCAGCTAGCTTCTTTTTTCTTTTTTGCTCGTCAAGTTTTTTCTTCTTCTCTTCAGCTAACTTCTTTTTTTTCTCTTCAGCTAGCTTCTTTTTTTTCTCTTCAGCTAACTTCTTTTTTCTTTTTTGCTCTGCCAATCTTTTTCTTTTCAAATCTTGTAATCTTTTTTTTTCAATTTCTATTGCACGTCTTTTATTTTGAAGCTCTTCCATGCTTATACTTTTTAAATTTAAAAATTGAGCATTATTTTTTTCATTAAAATTACTTCTATCATTTTTAATAATAGCGGATAAATTTATGTCTAAAATAAATATTATGATTATATGAATAATAAATACTTTAAACGCGATTACTATATTTTTTTTATTACTTTTATTCATTTACTGGTAAAGTTATTAAGCCAATATTTTCAACACCACCTTCATTTAAAATTGAAATTAACCTAATTACTTTTTCATATTCTATTTTTTTATCTCCCTTTACATATACTTTATCTATTTTTTTATTTTTATATATAGATATAATAGTGTTTGCCAAATCTTTTTCAGAGACTGTTTCATTGAAATTATCTTTTTGAATTACTCTAATTAATCCCTTTGAATTTATTTCAACAATCAGTGGTTCTTCAAATTCGCTAATATCAATTTCATTAGCTTCTGTAGTTGGCAAATCAACTTCAAGTCCTTGGTATAATAATGGAGTTGTAATCATAAAAACTAAAAGTAAAACTAACATTACATCTATATATGGAACTATATTAATTTCTGCTAAAAGCTTTTTTTTACTTTGGCGTCTCATTATTTTCTTCCTTTATAGGAATATTATCTCTCTGTAAGATCTCTGTTAATTCCTCTGCAAAATTCTCATACCTTGAAATTATCATGGAAATATCGCGATTAAATTTGTTATAAGCAATGACTGCAGGAATAGCTGCTATAAGGCCTAAAGCAGTAGCTATTAAAGCTTCAGATATACCTGGCGCTACAAGTGCTATTGTTGTTTGTGAAGTCTGGCTTAAAGATTGAAATGAATTCATAATTCCCCATACAGTACCTAACAAACCAATGTATGGGCTAACAGAAGCAATTGTTGCTAGTGTTTGCAAATCTGTTTCTAAAGATTCATTTTCAATAGATATAGCAACTTGCATAGCTCTTAGTGATGTTTGTGGTATTCTTTCTGGTGTTATAATTTTTTGTTCATTATGTAGAGTTTCATACCTATTCCAGCCGGCGTAAAAAATCTCTTCTATTGGTGTTTTATTTCTTTTATCTTTAATTTGCACATAATATTTATGCATTTGAAAGCCTGACCATATTTTTTGATTAAATTTTATAGTATTTTCTAAGATAATTTTTAACTCTTTACGCTTATTTATTATTATTACCCAGCTCCATATTGACAAACAAAGAAGAACTATCATTACTATTTGAACTAAAAAACTTGCATTCAAAGCTAGGTGAATAAGACTATTCATTTAACCTCCAAAAATTTTTTTAAGATATCACTAGGCATGGCTTTTATTTTTAGATTACTATCAATTGATACTATTTTACATTTAGATTTAATTATATCAATTTTATTATTTCCTAAAATCTTATAAATTTTTTGATCAAATTCTATAGATGCTTTTTTTGTAAACGAAATTGAGGTTTCTACTGTTAACATGTCATCTAAATAAGATGGATTAATATATTCCATAGAAACGCTATGAACAATGAACTTTATATTATGTTTATTAAAAATATCTGTTTGATTTAGTCCGAAATCTCTTAGCAATTCTGTTCTACATCTTTCTGTAAATTTAAAGTAGTTTGCATAATATACTATTCCTCCTGAATCAGTATCTTCGTAATAAACTCTTATATCAATTTTTTTTGATAACATATGTTATTATTTAAAAATCACCTTTTATATAATCTTCTAAAGACATAACTACTAGTACGGGCTTTCTATCTTGCTTAATAAATAAAATATCTGCGTCATCTTGTTCTTTAGCATCATAAATTAATTTAAATCCACCAGCACGACTTTTACATTCTCCGAGAAGTTCTTTTGATGTTTCATTTCTTTTTAAAAGAATGTCACCTTTAAACCCCTCTTGCAATCCTGATAAAGGTATTCTTTTTGCACTAAAAAAACCAGATTCTTTAAGTGTATTTACAACTTCTCTCTCAAAACGCTTACCCTTATCTCTTTGCATTTTTGACATTTCTTTGTCTCCGTATTAATACTAAAAATTATATTCTACTTTAATTTTATTCTTCTGAATATTCGGCATTTGTATAAACATTTTGAACGTCGTCTAAATCTTCAAGCGCATCAATAAATTTTATGAATGATTCTGTATTTTCTGGGTTTAATTCAATTTTTGTATCGGCGTGCATCTCTAAATCAGCGCTATCAAAAATAAAATTATTACTTTTTAAAACTTCGGCAATACCTAAATAATCAGACTTATCTGTATGAATTTCAACATAATTTTTTTCATGAACTATATCAATAGCGTTATTTTCAATTGCAAGATCCATTATTTCTTCTGCGTTATCTGTACTTTCGTAGGTAATGACGCCCAATTTTTTGAAAAGATATGCTACTGAACCCGAACTGCCTAAATTACCTGAATATTTTGAGAATATATGCCTTACCTCTGCAACAGTCCTATTCTTGTTATCTGTAACGCATTCAACTATTAAAGCTGCTCCGGATGAGCTGTAGCCTTCATAGGTTAATTCTTCATAGTTAACTCCTTCAAGATTTCCAGTGCCTCTATTGATAGCTTTTTCTATGGTGTCTTTATTCATATTTCCAGAGAAAGCTTTATCAAGTGCAAGACGTAATCTTGGGTTTGAATCGGGGTCACCTCCACCTTCTCTTGCAGCAACTGTTATTTCTTTTATAAGTTTTGTAAATAGTTTTCCGCGTTTAGCATCTTGTCTCTTTTTTCTATGTTGAATATTTGCCCATTTACTATGTCCTGCCATATAACCTCTTTATAAAATATTTAATTAAATTAAATCAAAAATAGCTTGCCTATTTGTATGTGAAAAAACTTTTTCCGCTGCCTTTACTCTTGAGGTCCACTCATATGAAACATGTTCATCACTATCTAATGAAATATCTATTTTATCGTCAAGCTCAAGCAAAAAAACATGTTCAGTATTATGAGTAACTTCATCTTCATACTTATGTTTCCACATATCGTAGATCTCGAAAATATAGTTTTTGTTACAATCCACAATATTGTCAGTATTTAGGCCTGTCTCTTCATAGACTTCTCTTTTTGCGGCATCAATTAGACTTTCTCCCTTATTAATACTGCCTGTAACAGATTGCCATAAATCTTTATTATTTTTTTTCTTTAAAATTAATATATCTTTTTTTTTCGTATATATTAAAACTAAAACTGATATTGGAATTTTCTTCATTTTTTTAAATCTTTATTGTTTAATTTTAATCCAAGATCATTAATCTGTTCCTGGTCAATATTTGCAGGTGCGCCAGTCAACGAGCATGATGCGGTTTGAGTTTTTGGAAACGCGATGACCTCCCTTATAGATTTAGATTTAGTAATTAACATTATTATTCTATCTAAACCAAATGCTATACCTCCATGAGGTGGGCAACCATATTTCATTGACTCAATAAAAAAACCAAACTGATTCTTAATTTCCTTATCATTTAACCCAAGAACATTAAAAATAGAGTTTTGAACCTCTGAATCATTTATTCTTATTGATCCACCACCTAACTCAGTTCCATTTAAAACTAAATCATAAGACTTTGATAGAAGTGATTGGGGATTTTTTTCAATATCTTCAGTATTAGTAAAAACTGGCATTGTAAATGGGTGATGTAAACACTTCCATTTTTTTGTTTCAATATCGTGTTCAAACATTGGAAAATCAGTTACCCATACAAACTTCCATTCATCATTAATTAAATTTTTGTCTTCAGCTATTTTACATCTTAGTGAGCCTAAAATATTATTTACAAGGCTATCAGGTCCAGCGCTAAAAAATATAATGTCGCCATTAGTTGCATTGACGTCTTTTAAAATATTTTCAATTGTCTTTGCGTCTAAAAACTTAATAATTGGTGATTGCAGACCGTTATCTAAATCTTTTACATCATTGCATTTTATATATGCAAGTCCTTGCGAGCCTTTAGATATAGCTATATCTGTATACAAATCTATGTCTCTTCGTGATAATTTTGCTTCAGATGGAATACAAAGTGCGCTTACTTTCTTGCCGTCCTGTGATGCAGGGTCGGAAAAAACTTTAAACTCACAGTCTTTGACAATATTATTTATATTTTTTATTTCAAATGGTATTCTCATATCCGGCCTATCTGATCCAAATCTATCCATTGAATCAGAATAAGTTATTCGTTCAATCGGTAAATTAATTTTAAAATCTAAAACTTCTAAAAAAATTTCTTCAAATAATTTTTCTATTACCGCGATTACATAGTTTTGATCTATAAAAGACATTTCTATATCAAGCTGGGTAAATTCTGGCTGCCTATCAGCTCTTAAATCCTCATCTCTAAAACATTTTGCAATTTGATAATATTTCTCATAACCTGACATCATAAGCATTTGTTTAAAAAGTTGTGGCGATTGTGGCAAAGCATAAAACTGACCTTGGTTAACTCTGCTTGGCACCAAATAATCTCTTGCTCCTTCAGGAGTAGCTTTTGTTAATATAGGTGTTTCTATTTCTAAAAAGTCTAGCTGAGATAAATAATTCCTGATAATTTTAACAACAGTACTTCTAACAGATAAATTTTTTTGCATCTTATTACTTTTTAAATCATGAACTCGATATTTTAGCCTGTTATCTTCATTAACATCATCGCCAAACTGAAAAGGTGGTGTTTCGGCTTTCGATAAAATTTCTAATTGTGAACTTACAATTTCGACTTTTCCAGAATCAATTTTTAAATTTTCAGATCCAGGTGGTCTTAGTCTAGGCTTGCCTGTTACTGAAATAATATATTCACTTCTAATAGATTCCGCTAAATTAAAAAGATTTTTGTTGTCTGGGTTAACTACGATTTGCACTAAGCCTTTTATATCTCTAAGATCTATAAAAATTACTCCACCGTGATCTCTTATTTTATTTACCCAGCCACAAACTTGAACTTCACTTTCAATTTGCGATTCATTTATTTGATTACAATAATATGTTCTCATTATTCAGTTTCCAAATTTAAACTATCATTTACTTTTATTTTACCTGATTTAATAACTGTAGCAGTGATGCCACCCATCCCTTGCATTGCGTCCAACATTTTTTTTCCAAGTAATTTTTCTATTTTTTTACAAGGCTTACAATCACCTGTTCCAAGAAGTCTTGCCTCACCAATACTAAAAATTTTTCCTTTAAGATTATCAATATTATACTTAGAGATTAATAAATTTCTTTTAAAATAATATTGAATTTTATCTATTTTACTTCTGTCCTCTTCTTGTGCTAGCGACAAGATAACAGAGATATGTTCTTTTTGCATCAAAGTTACTTGTCTTTTTTTTGAGCTTTTCTTAGTAATCTTATCACCTTCCAAGCCAAGGCCTTCGATTGCATAGACTGAATCCATACTTTTAATATCACCCTTAGGTTCTCTTACACCAATCCATTCAACTTTACCTGAAATTTTTTGAATACTACTCATTATGAGCTTTTTTTAATTATTTTTGAGTTGTTCATATAAGGTCTTAATATCTCGGGAATTTCAATATCACCATTATTATTTTGAAAATTCTCTATTATAGCTGCAAGAGTTCTTCCAACTGCCAATCCTGAGCCATTTAATGTATGAATAAATTGTTTTTTCTTAGAGATCTTATTTTTATATTTTGCATTAAGTCTTCTAGACTGAAAATCTTTAAAATTACTACAAGATGAAACTTCTCTATAAGAATTTTGAGAAGGCATCCAAACTTCAAGATCATATGTTTTTGAAGAGGAAAAACCAGTGTCACCAGAACATAAAAGAATTTTTCTATATGGTAAGTTTAGTAAATCTAAAATTTTTTCAGCGCTGTTTACCAATAATTCAAGAGACTCATCAGAAGTGCTAGGGTTAACGCCATTAACTAACTCAACTTTTTCAAATTGGTGCTGCCTAATAAGACCTTTTGTATCTTTACCATATGAACCGGCTTCTGATCTAAAGCAAGATGATAGTGATGTATACTTTACAGGTAAATCATCTTCTAATAATACAATATCTCTGAAAATATTTGTAAGAGGAACTTCCGCTGTAGGAATCAAGAAAAAATCTTTTTTATTTTTTATTTCAAAGAGATCATCTTTAAATTTTGGAAGCTGCCCTGTACCTAAAAGAGAATCAGAATTAACAATTAGAGGTACATTTACTTCGGTATATCCATTATGATTTATATGTTCATTAATCATGAATTGTGCCACAGCTCTATGTAAGCTAGCTAATTCACCAAAAAGTAAACTAAATCTTGAGCTAGAAATCTTTGCTGCAATTTCCTGATCATATAATTTCAAGGATTTTCCAATATCACTATGATCTTTAAAATTACTATTTTTATTTAAAATCTCTAAATTTTTATCATTAGAATACTTTATCACTTTATTATCTTTATCAGAGTTTCCAATAGGAACAGAATCATCTAATATATTGGGAATATCGAGTAAAAAGTTATTATACTGAGTCTCAGCATTTTCAAGAAGACCCTGTTTAAGATCTAGAGTATTATTAATTTCTTCAACTTTTTTTAAAATACTGCCTGCATCTTCATTTTTTGATTTAAGGATACCAATTTCTTTTGATAAAACGTTTCTTTTGTTCTTTAAATTTTCGGTATCAACAATGATTTCTTTTCTATCTTTATCGATAGATAAGAATTTACTTTTATCTAAAATGAATTTTCTTTTTTTTAAATTAGAACTTATTGTATCAATATTTTCTCTGAGGTTTTTTGAATCAAGCATATTATTTTCCTAAGTGATACCCAATTAAACAAAAAATCACAGATAAAGAAACTGACAATAAACAATACATAATTAGCTTTATATACATTTCACTATGAATTAAAGTTATTGCTTCCCATGCAAAAGTTGAAAAAGTAGTAAACGCAGCTAAAAACCCAAATAATAGAAAATTTTTAATATTTTCTGATATCAAATTGTTCTCAATAATTCCCATAATAATTCCAAATACAAAAGAACCTAATATATTAACTGCTAAAATAGCTACCGGAAAATCAAAAAAAATAAAATTCTTTAATAAGCTATTTGATAAATAGTACCTCGCTAAAGAACCAAGAGAGCCGCCAAAAGCTATCAATATGTACTGTAACATCTATTAATTACGGTTTCCAAATTCCAAAAGCTTCTCCTGCTGGCTTACTTTTTTCTTCTTTTTCTGAGCCTCTAAGGTCATCTGCTACATATCTTATAAAAGACGATAGCTCGTTGATAACATCATTTCTTTGTTCATCACTAAAATTTTCTTTTGCTATAACAAAACCAATTATAGCAGCTAAATATTGACTAGCTACTAAATGGTCTGATGCAGAAGCATCATGTTTTTGTATTACATCTATAACATTATTTACAATTTCTGTTGATAAGCTTAATTCAGCCATAATTACTCCTTTATTATTTATCAATAATTACATCGAAATTTTCTGGAATATCAATTTTAAACGAAGAATCCAAAACTTCTATATTTTTCTCAAAATCTTTAAATATCATTGTAACACTTTGATCAAAATCATTCATAAATGTAATTCGTTCTATTTTATTTTTTTTTATTACTAATAAAAAAACATTGTTTCTAATTTCATTATCAATTGGCTTAAACTTTATATGTTTTTCATCGTCAATCGTGTTCGTATTTAACGTAAAATTTTTTTTTATCAATTTTTCATTTGTCATTATATCTACAATATTATTTTTTTCCTTATTATTTGTACTTTGTATAATGGCTTGTTCTAAATCTTCATCGTAAGTCGTAATAAAGTTACCGTCCGAAACAAATTTCACAATATTTGGATATTTGTATTCAAGTATATACTTAGATTGCTTCTTATAAAGCATATAACCTTCACTACTTTTAATTAATAATCCATTATCATTGTAGGTATTTTGTTTGAAAAATGTAGAAAATGAATTTAAATTATCCATATAACTAAAATAATCAAATGCAAAACTACTCGGAACATAAAATATAATTATTAAAAATAAAATATATTTATTTTTTTTTATATACTTATTATTTTTTAATAACATTCCTAGTACCATTTTTTTGAATAGATGTAACAATTCCCATTTCTTCCATTTTTTCTATCATTCTTGCAGCCCTGTTATATCCAATTTTAAGTCTTCTTTGTAAATATGATATTGAGGCTTTATCATTTTCAACAACTATTTGTACTGCTTCATTGTATAGGGAGTCATCATCATCATTTTCAGAATTTGAATATAAATCTTTGAGGTCTCCTGTATTATTATTTTCTAATATTTCTTCAATATATTCATTTTCTACGCCTTCTTTTAAATAATTGATTACGTCTTTTACTTCTTTATCAGAAACGAATGCTCCATGTATTCTGTCTGGAATCATTTTACCACTTTCCAAATAAAGCATGTCTCCGTTCCCTAATAAATTTTCTGCGCCAGATTGGTCAAGAATTACCCTTGAATCAGTTTTTGAAGATACCTGAAAAGCAACTCTTGATGGGATATTGGCTTTAATTAAGCCTGTGATAACGTCAACTGAAGGTCTTTGCGTTGCAAGTATTAAATGAATTCCAGCCGCCCTTGCTTTTTGGGCTAATCTTGCAATTAATTCTTCTATTTTTTTTCCAACTACAAAAAATAAATCTGCAAATTCATCTACAACTATAACAATTTGTGGCAAATATTCCTCATCTATTGAATCATCTTTAGTAACTTTAGAATTAAAGCCGTCTATATTTCTAACGCTATACTTTGCAAGAAGCTTGTATCTCCTCTCCATCTCTTTCACACTCCACATTAAAGCATTTGCTGCAAGATTCATATCAGTAACAACTGGAGTTAACAAATGTGGAATGCCGTCATATATACCAAGTTCGAGCATTTTTGGATCAATCATAATCATTCTCACATGTTCTGGACTTGATTTATATATCAAACTTAATATCATAGAATTAATTGCAACAGATTTTCCAGACCCTGTTGTTCCCGCAACAAGCAGGTGTGGCATCTTAGATAAATCTGCCATAACCGGTTCGCCAGATATATCTTTTCCCATACCTATTGTTAATTTTGAGTTGAAATTTTCAAATGAGGCAGTTTTTAAAATTTCCGATAATCTTACAATTTGTTTATTTTCATTAGGAATTTCTATGCCAATTACATTTTTACCTGGTATAACCTCTACTACTCTAACATTAGTTACAGATAACGCTCTTGCAAGATCTTTTGATAAGCCAGTAATTTTTCCAGCTTTTACACCTGCTTCTGGTTCAAGCTCAAATCTAGTTATCACTGGGCCTTGATGTACCGCCACAACACTTGCTCTAACACCGTAGTCCTCTAATTTTATTTCTACCAATTTTGATAAGGTCTTCAATGTCTCTTCAGAATAGGATGATACCTCCTCGTCTGGATCATTTAATAAGCTTAATGGAGGTATTTTAGAGTTGCTTTTATTCTCAAACAAAGGGATTTGTTTTTCTTTATCTATTCTGTCTGAAAACTTTGTAACTTTTACTTCAGGCTCTATTTTAATATCATCAACTTTTTTTAATTTCTCTAATTTTTTCTTAAATTCAACATCTTTTTTATAATCAATCGTATTTTTATCTTTAATAATTTGTAATATTATTTTTTTAAATAAATCAAAGATCACGTCTCTAAATTTAAAACCATAAGCTCCAATGTGTTCAAATATTTTTAACCAAGATAATTTCAACCACAAGGTAAGTCCAGTTATCAAAAACGTAACTAATAATATTGTTGAACCTACAATACTCAAATTAATAACTAATATAGAAGCAATAAAGTCACCAACTAAACCTCCAGGCCCAGCTTCTAAATTACTATTAGCACTATGAATACTTAATAAAGAACAAACAGAGATAAGAAAAAATAAATAACCTATATATCTAATAAATACATTATTGTCTTCATTATATCGACCTTTGTTATAAATTAAAATTGACGAAAAAATAATTATAAGTGGAATTAGAAAAGCACCTTGGCCAAAGATAAAATATAAAGTTTCACTTAAATATGAGCCAAATAGACCTCCAAGGTTTTGAATATCCGACGAAGATGAGTTAATCCAACTGCTATCTTCAGAATTATATGTTGTTAATGTCAAGTATATAAATAATGATATTGAAAGTGAAAAAAGCAATATTGCCTCTCTGGAGGCCTGTGATAAAAATTTCCTTGTTGGGGTTTTGCTAGATTTTTTATTTATTTTATTTTTCAATTTTATTTTACCCTGATATCAAAAATCCAAGCTATTTTTCTTATTTAGCAAATTAATAGAAGAAATATGTTTTTTACAACTTCCATTTAATTTATGATTATACTATATTTAGCTTAAATATTAATTAATAGATTAATTCAAATAAATTTTAATAATCCACATAAGGAAGTAAATTGGAAGAAAAAAAACATTCAAAACTTATCATACTTGGATCTGGCCCTGCAGGCTACACTGCTGCTGTTTATGCAGCTAGAGCAAATCTTAACCCAACATTAATAACTGGTCTTGAAAAAGGAGGGCAGTTAATGACTACTACAGATGTCGACAATTGGCCTGGCGATCATGATGGGCTTCAAGGCCCTGAGTTAATGGAAAGAATGGAAAAACATGCGCTTAAATATAATGTTAATATAATTTTTGATCATATAAATAAAGTTGATTTTAGCAAAAAACCATTAGTGCTCTCTGGTGATGACGCAGAATATTCATCTGATGCATTGATAATAACTACTGGTGCTAGTGCCATGTATTTAGGCCTTGAAAGTGAAAAAAAATTTCTAGGAAAAGGCGTATCCGCATGCGCAACCTGTGATGGGTTTTTTTACAAGAATAAAAAAGTTTGTGTAGTTGGCGGAGGCAATACAGCAGTTGAAGAAGCTCTATATCTTTCAAATATAGCATCTTCAGTAACTTTAATTCATAGAAGAGATAGCTTGCGTGCTGAGAAAATACTTCAGGATAAGCTATTTAAAAAAGAAAATATTGAGATTATGTGGGATTCAGAACTAGCTGAAGTTAAAGGTGACAATATGGGTGTTACATCTGCTGTAATCAAATCAAAAAAGGATTCAAGTGAACAAGATATAAGTTTTGATGGTGTATTTATCGCAATTGGACACAAACCAAATACTGATATTTTTGCCAAACAGTTAGATATGGACGAAGGTTATATTATAGTTAAAAATGATTCCGACTATGCAACACAATCAAATGTTCCTGGTGTCTTTGCAGCGGGAGACGTAACAGACAAAATTTATCGGCAAGCAATTACATCAGCAGGATCAGGATGTATGGCAGCACTAGACGCAGAAAAATTTATTGACTCCCAAGAATAAATTATTTATTACAGTAATTTTTCAGGTTATCATAAACCGAATTAGGAATAATAAAAACATTTGGCGCTGCACTATCTAAGGCCAAATACACCAAAAAATTTTCTTTCCATATTCGAATAAAATATTTTTTATTTGTGTTTGAGTTTATTAAAGATACTAAAATTTCATCTTCATGATTTTTATTAGACCCGACCATTTTTACAACATCAGTTGCGTATAAATCGAAAAAAGTATTTCTCAAACTAGAATATTCCGGCTTCAGAACGAGATCTTTATGTTTTATAGAAGCACAAGAGAAAGATTTATTAGAAGTAACTAATTTGACTTGAACATCAAACTCATCAGTATCTACTAAAGAAATAATTGGTTTTGATCTATCAATCCAATACTTTGTGTTAACTTCAAGTAGGCCTTTAAAAAAATCTATCTTATATATCCTACTGCCCTGCAAGACATAAACTTCATTAAAGTCATTTATATTGCCAAAAAATAAAGTTTTTTTATTGGTGGTACTAATGTCAGAATCTGAAGATGTAGTAATTATCAAAGTAAACGCGTTTCCTTTTGGATCAAACCCAAGTCTCTCAAGGTTTTGTGCGTTATTTTCATATGAATCTTTAATACTACTATTTAAAAATTTTTCCAATAAAGATATTTTTTTATTATCTGCGCAATAATAATTTATACTTTCAATTCCAAAACAAGAATTTTTTTCATATGCCAAATAAAATTTATCTAATAGTTTTAACTTTTTATCTTTATTTTTTATTTCAAAGGATATTATAGATCCTGACATATTAATTACTTCAGCCAATGATGGTGTTCTTTTTTTTATTTTTGATGAATTATCACTAAATAAAATATTTGCTGTAATAAGAACAATAGCAATAACAATGATTATGCTTAATTTTTTCATTAACTTTTTTTATTTTTTCTATAAAAAGAAAAAATGATAATAAAAATAGTTAATAAAATTGGCATTAGAAAAATATTAATAAATTTTAATAATGATCCTAAATTATCTATATCTTTATTTAGATTTCTTCTAACATCGCGTAATTCTTTTCTGACCTTTAATAATTCTTCTTGAAATGCACTGTAATCAACACTGTTTTTATCTGAAAGCTCACTATTTTTATTTTGTAGTTGGGTTAACTTACTTTGAAGCCTTGCTTCTTCGATATTGAATATTTTTTCTGCTGTTAGCTTTAAATTTTCTACAATAGTAAATGGTCTTGAAAATGACTCTCTACTAGTAATGCTTGCCAATGTATTGCCACCTGATAAATAATCTAAAGAATTGATTATTAAATCACCATTACTCGCCCAAGGAACTAAAACTTGTTCACCATAGAAATCTTGCACTCTAACCCACAAATAATTAGCTGTAATATCAGCATCTGCAATTACTATTGCTTGTTTATTTTTGTTTTCCACAAGCCCTGCAAATATTTCTGTTTCTTTGGTTGGCTTATATTTATCTAAAAGAACAGAAGGATCCGGCAGATATCTAAAAACATTTTTTTCTATGATAGATGAATCATTGCTTGACGAAATTAATGTTGTAAAACTATTGCTCATATTAGTATTTCTAATTGAGCCTGAAAAAGCTGATGTTAGAGAATTAAGCTTATTCGTCATATTTAAATTTTTATTAAATGAATTTTTTGGAAAACTTAATATAGCAGCATGTTTTATAGGTCTATCAGAAACTGCTGAAGTAACTGGTATTGCAAACTTTCTATCCAAAAGTACTTTTGTAGGGTCAATGGTCACGCCAATTCTGTCTAAAAGCTCTTTAAAATCTGAAGATTGTATGCCGCCGCCTGCTGGTGGCAGGCTTGGATCTTGAAATTCTGGATCTGCTTCCGAATAAACATCATATAATAATAAAATCTTACCTTTGTTATCATAAAAACTAATTACTCTTTTCTTATCTTCATTGGATAATTTTTTTGGATGAACTAAAAATAGAATGTCAAAATCATTAAAATTTTTGGTTTTTTTATCAATAAGCTCAACATCAAAAAGCGGTTTAATTTTCTGAATAATTGCCCACTCAGGTGTAGGTTCATTTTTGGTAAAATTATAACCACCAAACATTGGCAAAGAAGTCATGATGCCAATTTTAGGTTTTTTGATATTAAGAAGACTATATAAAACTTTTGTAATCTCATACTCAATTACTGCCTCTTTACCTGGATCAAAAAATTTTATTATCTTGTAGCTATCATATCTATTTGCGGCAACTAAACCAAAAAATATATTTTCTTCTTTTGTTTTAGAGGGTACGCCTTGTAAACCATATTTCATCGCATCATCTTCTTCATCGGAAAAAGGAATAGGATCAATAATATTAAGTTTAATTTTTCCTTTTGATCGTAATTGGTATTCTTCCAAAAGTTCTTTTATTCGTTTTGCATACGCTCTTAAATATGTATCATCTTGCGTTAAACTGTCTGAAAAATAATAGTTTAAAGTTACCTCATCTTTCAACTCATTTATTATATTTAATGTACCATCGCCTAATGTGTATAATTTATTTTCTGTCAAATCAAAACGAAAACCTTTAAATATATTATTGGCTAACATTATAAAGAGAACAAATACAATTAATAAAAGGAAAATCTGAGCTTTTGATTTATTTTTATCTGATATCACTTTATTCACCTTTCTTTAAATTAACTAGCTCGATATTTATATAAATAAATACAGCAATTAATGAAAAATAATATATAAAGTCTCTCAGATCTATTACCCCTTTGCTTAATGAAGAGAAGTGAGAGAGAAAACTTAATGATGCTATTGCGTCAACTGCACCCTGAGGTAGCCATGTATTAAAGAAGTCTAAAACTAAATTAGTTCCACTTAGCAAAAATAAAAAACATACAACAATAGATATAATAAATGCAATTACTTGGTTTTGAGTCACAGATGACATGCACGAGCCAATAGCTAAAAAACCTCCAGACATTAATAAACTCCCGAGATAGCCTGATATGATTGAACCATTATCAGGATCTCCTAGATAATTTACTGTTACCCAAATTGGAAAAGTCAAAAATAAAGCCATTGCAATAAAAAACCATGCTGCCAAGTATTTACCTATAACCACGTCTGAGACCTTTACTGGAAGAGTTAATATTAATTCTATAGTTCCAGATTTTCTTTCTTCAGCCCATAACTTCATTGTAATTGCAGGCACTAAAAATAAATATAACCATGGGTGAAATCCAAAAAAAGGCAATAAGTCTGCCTGGCCTCTTTCATAAAAATTCCCCATGTAAAAAGTGAATGATCCTGACAATAAGAGAAAAATTACTAAAAAAACATAAGCAATCGGCGTAGAAAAATATGACGATAATTCACGATTAAAAATAATAGAAATATTTTTCATTAGCGTCCCTCGCCCATAGTTATCTTCCTAAATATATCATCTAACGACCCTTCGCCAGCTTCGTGGAACTTACTTGGTGTATCGTCAAATAATAATGTGCCCTTCGCTATTATAGCTGCTCTTGTGCAAACCGCTTCAACTTCTTCTAATATATGCGTTGATATAATAATGGTTTTATCTTTTGATATTTTTTTAATCAATTTTCTAACATCAAACTTTTGATTAGGGTCAAGACCATCTGTTGGTTCGTCCATAATCAATATTTCTGGATCATGAATAATTGCTTGTGCTATCCCGACTCTTCTTTTAAAACCTTTTGATAGATGCTCTATTCTTTTATTTAAAACATCTTTTAAAGATAAGCTCTCTATTACCAATTCCATTGATTGAGCAATGCTATTCTTCTCAACACCTCTAATCTTTGCTATAAATTCTAAGAAGTCTTTTGTTATCATTTCCCCATATAGCGGAGCGCCTTCTGGCAAATAACCTATAGATTTTTTTATTTCATATGCTGTATCTTTAACTGAAAAACCTTTAATTTTTATATCTCCACTCGTAGGTTCTATAAAACCAGTAATCATTTTCATAGTTGTAGATTTACCAGCACCATTAGGACCAAGAAATCCTAAAACCTCTCCCTTACCTACATTCAAAGACAAATTATTTACTACAATAGTATTGTCATACTTTTTATGTAAATTTTTAATTTCAATCATATTATATTAAAGATTTTTAAAGCTATGAAATAGACATATCTGTTCTTATAGTTTTAAGTGTTTTTATTTATTTATAGTTTTATCAACACCTGTGTTAACAATTTTATCTAAAAGCCAATATGCTGCCCCCACTGGATTAAGTAAAACGGCTGCGCCAGTATTAACTTTTGATGATGGTGTAGACGTTTCTTTTACTTTCACTATTTTTTTAGACTGCTCTAGACAATTATAATAATTATCTTTCACCCTAGATTGAGGAAAGTTTTTACTTCGCGCGCTACCTAGATGATGTTTTTTACTTGATTTTAAGCAATCTATTTGCACAGAACTATCATTTGCTCTTTGTTCCAAAGCAATTGCATTTATCGATGTAAGAAAAAAAACTATAAATATTATTAAGTATCTCATACAAAAATAATACTTTTTTATATATCTATTAGCAAGGCCTAAATGGCTATAATATAAGGTATAATTAGATTACATAAAAATTTAGAACAAGTATTTATTAGCATAAAATGCAGCAGTACCTGCCGAAAATGCCACAAACATTCCATACGCAATATCTACTATGCTTACCAATACTGGCCAATCTTTAATAGTGGCCAAATTCGTTAAGTCGTAGGTAGAAAAAGTTACTAACCCATAAAGAAGCGAATAAATAACCAAATTAGTATATGAGTTTTTTTCAATGGAAGGCAAAATTACAAATAATAGTAGACCAATATTAAAAATAACATAAAAAATTAGGGCCGAAGACCATATAACATTATCTGTAAGATACAAAGAAAGGTGTTTAGCATAAAAACTACGCGCTATAAGTCCTAACCAAATTGCGTCAAGAACTAAAAATGTTGCGAAAGAAGCTAAAAATAATTTTATGTATATCATATAAGTCTCTGATTGTTATATATAAGTATAATATTAATATTCTCGATGAGATTGTATTAGGATCTTAATATTTATAATACAGCATACAATATCTTGAATTAAAAAAAACTATACATTTTGTGACCCATGATAAAGATTTACAACATGTTTGGCTTGGGCAAAAAACAACCACCTCTCCGCAACCATACCTATAAAAGCTAGAAAAATTGCCGTTAAACAAAATATAAGATTTTCGTAAATAAAACTGTGAATATAAACCAAAAGAAAAGGTATAAAAAAACCGCTGATTATAGCAAATAATTTGATTTTAAGAAGTTTTCTGCTGGCAACTTTGTATCCAAATTCATCTGTCAAAAATGTGCTACCAGTATGGCCAACATCAAGCAATCTTACATTTGTATCCTTAAGTTTTATAGCCGCATTTGTAGCTTGACCAATATTATGTCTGGGCTCTCTAATACGAAAGTAATATATTAGTTTCATAAAAAAAGCAAACGCTATAGCTAACAATAAATAAAATTTATAAGGGTCAACCTCATAATTAAAAAAATCTAATATAAAAAAGAAAATTAGACTACCTAAAAATACACCTATAGAAATATAATTTACAGGTGTCCAAAGAGTATTCCATTGAGGTATTGTTTTTAAACATGCGTAAATCATTCCTGTGCAATAAATTATTACAATTGCAAATATAAAAATAGCAAAACTATAAGTCTGCATCAAAATAAAATTGGCAATTTGATAATCGATGTACGTTAGATATAGATATAAAAATAAAAATGGATAGAATAGTATTGCCAAAAGTCCTTCTCGAGCTAACCATGAAGTTCTAAATCTCATGAAAGCTCTCCAAGCATTTTTTGGATTTGCCAAATGAAAAGTGGATGATATTAATCCCATTGTAAATAATAAGAAAGCTATTAGAGCAGAAATAAAAAAAGTATTTTTATCTAAAAAAATACCAAAATGCAAAAATTGAAAAAGTCCCAATAATGCAATTAACCCATAACCTGCTCCTGATGTTACTGTGAAAAAAATTACTGAAAATGCTGGATGCATTACGTCTCCTTATAATTCAACAACTTGGTTAACCCAGTCTTTGACTTGTTTAACTAAACTCGGTTCTTTTGTTTCGTGCTGTTTTGTTTCTACTTTTTTTCTTGGTGATAAATACTGATTTACTGGTTTGTATCCTAATTCAGGAAATAATTCTTGCCCTTCTCTTTTTTTAGATGCAAGTGAAACTTCAGAATTTGGATCATCAAAATCTCCAAAATATCTTGCTGTTGTGGGACAAGTCATTACGCACGCAGGTTTACGCTCTTCTTTTGGTAAATTCTCATCATAAATTCTATCTACGCACAAGGTACATTTTTTCATAATGCCTTCTTCTCTATCAAGTTCTCTTGCTCCGTAAGGACAAGCCCATGCACAATAATTACATCCCATGCATTTTTCGGGATCAACTAAAACAATACCATCTTCTTCTCGTTTGTAGGATGCGCCTGTTGGGCAAACAGTTACACATGCCGCTTCTTCGCAATGCATGCATGACATCGGAAAGTGTACAGTTTTATTTTCTGGATACGTTCCAGTTTCATAATGTCTTATCCTATTAAAAAATACTCCACTTGGGTCAGGGCCGTAAGGTCTATAGTCAGTTAAAGATCCAGAAGTTCCAGAAGTGTTCCACTGTTTACAAGCAATTGCACATGCGTTGCAACCAACACATTTATCTAAATCTACTACGAGTCCTAGTCTCATTTTTCAAACCCACCTTTAGTTAAAATATCAATTATTGACCTAGATAGTCTTACTGGTTTCTTTGTGTTGTATCTAAGAATATCGTTTGTTTCCGGACTTCCAGGAAGCTTTGAAGCCGCTTCAAAATTAGGGTACACACCAAACTGCTCATCAGGGCCCGCAGGATATACATTAACTTTTAAGTCGTACCATGCAGCTTGGCCAGTTATAGGATCAGAGTTTGTAACTGGGCTTCCAGTATCTGCGCAAGGTAAATGCTCATTAATCAAATGATTCATTAAAAAACCTTTGGTAGATTCATTTGCATCATCTGATAAACCCCATTTACCTTTTTGTTTACCGATAGCATTCCAAGTCCATAGTGTGTCGCTCTGACACCCTTCCATTAATTTTACTTGAACTTTGATCTTTCCGGTATTTGACTCTACCCACACCCAAGACAAATCTTCAATTCCTAACTCTTCTCCTTTTTCTTTATTCATATGCATGTAGTTATGAGCTTGCAATTGTCTTAACCACGCATTCTGAGAATCCCAAGAGTGGTACATAAACATTGGTCTTTGAGTAATTGCATAAAAAGGAAAAGCTTTAGAGAAAGTACATCTATGCTCTAAAGGAATATAATATTCTGGGATAGGATCAAAAAATCTTGATAATCTAAACTGATCTCTTTCTTTTTTTGGCTGAGGACCATCGTAAAGCCCCATTCCTGCTAATTTAAATTTCTGTAGTTTTTCTGAATATAACTCAATAATAATTGGATCACTCGAAGCATTAAAACCAGATTTTTTTGCAAACTCCAAATAGTCTTTATTTGCGCCTCGAAAATATTTATGATGATCAGCTAATTTGTATTCAAAGAAACATTTGTTCTCAATATATTTTTCCCACTGATTCGGATTAGGCTTTCCTTTTAAACTATTTTCTCCATTTTCACCACGCCAACCTGCTAAAAAGCCAATGCCTGGAGCTTTTTCAAAATTAATTATAAAATCTTTATAATCCTTAAATTTTCTGTCACCATTTTCTTTGGTAAATGCAGGAAATTTTAATCTACTTGCAAGCTCTACTAAAACAGTTTGCCAAGGTCTCACATCTCTATCAGGCTCTAAGATTGGAGCTCTAATAGAATCACATACTGCATGTGGCTCAGATATTGGTCGATCTAATATTGATATGGTATCGTACCTCTCTAAATATGTTGTATCAGGTATAACTAGATCAGCATAGCCAACTGTTTCTGAATCAAATGCATCGCAAACTACAAGAAACGGAATTTTATATTCTCCATCTGCATTTTTTGCGCAAAGGTTTTCTCTCATCTTAGTGGTGTTCATGGTTGAGTTCCAAGCCATATTCGCCATAAAGAAAATCATAGTATCTATCTCGTAAGGATCACCTGCAACGGCATTTGTTATTGCCATATGCATTAAACCGTGATTTGCAATTGGTGCCTCCCAAGAATAAGCCTTATCAATTCTCAATGGATTTCCATCATCATCTATAGCAAGATCTTCTGGCTCAGTTGGGAACCCTAAAGGGAAACTTTCTAAGGGCTGCCCAGGAACAACTTTTTTTCCAGGTTTTATTGGGGGAGCGACATGTTTAGGGTATGGTGGTTTTGCTAGATGTCCTCCCGGGCAATCCACTGAGCCCAGTAAGACCTGTAAAAAATGAATTGCTCTGCACGCTTGGAATCCATTTGAATGAGCAGATATACCTCTCATAGCATGCATTGAGACTGGCCTCCCTATAAATTTATCATGTTTTCTTCCTGTCCAGTCTGTCCATTCGGTTTCAACTTCTATTGATTCCTTAAAAGCAACATGTGCTAACTCTAATGCTATTTTTTCAATTTGTTTTGCTGGAACTCCGCAAACCTTACTTGCGTTCTCCGGGGAATACTCATCACTCATATATCTTTCTGTCATTATCGTAAATGCAGTTTTAACGGGAGTCCCTTCTGGAGATTTAAAATTACCTAATAAAGCTGGTTTGATTTTTGGATCTGTAGCATTTACTAAACAATCTTTCTCTAAATCCCATGATTGAGGCACGCCTTTTTCATTTCTGATAAATAAGCCGTCACCTTTTTTTCTAGGAGTATCAACAACAAGATAATGTGCATTGGTATATCTAACTAAGAACTCCCAGTCAAATAATTCATTTTTTAGAAGAACGTGTATTAGTGATAGAGCTAACATTGCATCTGTTCCAGGCTTGATTGGAATCCATTCATCTGCAATAGCCTGGTAACCAGTTCTTACAGGATTGACAGCTACAAATTTTCCTCCACGTTCTTTTAATCTATTTAGACCCATCTTTATTGGATTTGATGCATGATCTTCAGCGACGCCCCAAAGCATAAAGTATTTTGTTTTTTCCCAATCTGGGTCTCCAAATTCCCAAAAAGAGAATCCAGTAGTATACAATCCGGCAGCAGCCATATTTACGGAACAAAAACCACCATGGGCTGCCCAGTTTATGGTTCCAAATTGTTGTGCCCACAAGCCTGTCAAAGCTTGCATTTGGTCTCTTCCAGTAAAGAAAGCTAGTTTTTTTGGATCTGTTTCCCTTATTTTGCTTAATCTTTCTGTAAGCATATCTAAAGCATCATCCCAACTGATTGGAACAAATTCGCTTGTGCCTCTCTCAGCACCAGGTTTTCTCATCATAGGTTGTCTTAATCTAGCTGGAGAAATCTGCTTCATTATGCCAGCATTACCTTTTGCGCAAAGAACTCCCTTGTTCACTGGATGTGTCGGTTCACCCTGGATATAACGAATTTTATTATTTTCTAAAGTTACCTTAATACCGCATCTGCACGCGCACATATAGCACGTTGTGTTTTTTTGAGTTTGCTTATCATGATTTTCAAACTTTGGTAATTTACTAGCATTGTTGCTAAATAAATCTTTTTTAAAAGTTAACTTGTCCTGTTTAACCGACATGAATTTTTTTCCAATTAAGTTACTAGTTATTACATTATAATAGATTAAATTTATTAGTCTTATAAAAATTATTTATAATATTATTTGTATATCTTATTATGATAATTTTATAAAATTCTAATATAAATAAGAAAACTAAACTATTAAAATCAATAGTTTAGAATTTTTATTTGATGTTATTTATTTTAAATCTTTAAAATATTCCTGTGATTTTTCTGGATCAGGATTCATAGTTTTATCTCCTGGTGTCCAGTTCATAGGGCAAACCTCATTAGGGTTTGCTTGAACGTGTTTAAAAGCTGATATCAACCTCAACGTCTCATCAACATTTCGCCCTACCGGAAGATTATTAATTGTGACATGCTGTATTACACCTTCAGCATCAATGATAAATAAGCCTCTTGTAGATATAGAATCATCCATTAGCACACCATATTTATAGCTAATTTCTTTCGTTAAATCAGATACTAAAGGATAATCTAATTGACCTAATCCGCCTTGGTTTTTAGGTGTCTGAATCCATTTCAAATGTGAAAATTGACTATCAACGGAAACCCCTAGAATTTCTGTATCTAAATTTTTAAAATCATCATATCTGTCATTAAACCCAGTAATTTCTGTTGGGCATACAAAAGTAAAATCTAAAGGATAGAAAAATAATACGACATATTTTCCTTTATAATCAGAAAGATTAACTTCTTTAAACTGGCCATTTACAACTGCAGTTGCTTTGAAGTCTGGTGCGTGTTGACCTATTACAGCCTCATCAATTATATCGTTATTATTAAATTCACTACTCATCACTCACCTCCCGTGTGATAAAAATTTTTCCACTCATTGAAATATAATACTTAGTAAATATATTATATATTATTATTATAAAAAATCTCTATAAATATTATTCATATTTTAATTTATCAATTTTTAAAATATTAATCTTTTTTTGTAATAAATAATAAAAAGCAAAAAATAATGGGGTATAAAATAAAGCCCCTAAAATTGTCCCTTTGTAAAATGGTATTGCAGCTATATAGCAGCTTATCAAACCAAACAAATTTTTTTCATATAATTCTGAACTTAACCAGTATCCGAAATTTGAAATAATAAAAAAAATAAAACTTGAGAATATTGCTGTTATAAAAATTTTACTTATATTTATTTTATTGTTATTAAATTTAATACACAAAAATATGATAATTAAATAAGAAATATATTGCCAAAAAAACCCTTTGTAAAACCATGTGAACTCATCTGACAAAACATATCTAAGATTATTTATAAGAAGGTCACTAAACCATAGTGAAGCTAGAGGCAAAATATAAGCTAATGATTTTTTTTTATAATGCAAGGCTCCAAAAATTGCTAGAGCTATAACTGGGCTAAAATTATTAATAAAAGTGAATGATCTTAAAAGACAAACTCCCAAAATTATTAAAGAGACAGTATAAGTTTGAATATCTATCGATTTGATATTTTTTTCAAACATTATGTCTCTTTAATTTTATTTAAATTATAGTAATTACTTATTAAGTTCTTTACTAAAATTACCTAAAAGTTTTAAAGCTCCTTGAACATCAGGGTCGCCCATGACTTTTAGCATCCCACCAATACCACCGGAAGTCCTAGGAGATTCTTTGTAGGAATCAAATGCTACAGATAAGGCATCTAACATTTTTGCAAAATCTTTACTTTCTGACATTTCTAAAAGTTTCATGATGTTTTTATTTCTTGTGACCCTATCAGCTATTATTAATAGCTCGTTCATCATAAAACCTAGTCTTGCAACTGTATCGTCTGTTAGCGCATCCCCTGCACCTTGCATAAATCTATCAACTTGTTGTTGTATACTTATTTCGCTGCTCATAATTTTACCCTTTTATTGTTATATTATTCCTCTAGCACTTGCCCAGTACATTCTATTGTATGCTGTTTTAAACCAATGCAAACCTGATGTTGGTGCTTGAGGGTTTGGCGGATTATTATAGTCAAACATTGCATACGTTGCCTTACCATCTCCAGCTTCAATAAAGCAGAACACTTTTCCATCGTAATCTCTTACTGGCTCACCTTGTTGAACTAAAGCTGCGATATTTTCACCAAGTGCTTCGGCTTCAAAGTGAGCTGTTGAACCAGCTTTACTAATAGGGAGGTTCGTTGTATCACCAAGAACAAATACATTATCTCTGCCTTCCATATTTAATTTCTTCTTATCAGTTGGGATAAAACCACCTTT
>CAJXAV010000005.1 GCA_913050095.1 uncultured Gammaproteobacteria bacterium | reverse complement strand
TTATAAGTAATGGTCAGGTAATAACTTGGGATGATGATATTAGTAGTAAAGGATCTAGAGAAAAGTCATTCTTTGATGAAAATGCTAGATTAAGTATCCTTAATGTTAGTGGTAAAGAAAGTAGTATTGTTAAAAAGCAAATTAATGATTTTGCAGCAGGATTCTATCCTAAGGCAATCGGTGAGTATGCACAACATACTTATGGTGATCCTCTTAATTGGGTTAACATAGATTCATTTTATGAAGGTGATTTTGAATACAGAACTCCAAGAGAATCAACAGAAAACTTAGTTATAGGTAGTTATACAAGTAATAAAGGAAAAAAGTATTATTGGAAACTAAATACAGTTGATAAATTTGCTAGTTGGGGCATGAAAACGGGTCGATTAGAAATGCACAAATGTGAAAAGAAATGAAAACACAAATAAACCTTGAAGATTATTTAACTGAAAAAATAAAATTACTTCGTAAAGAGAATAATTATTTTACGGTTACAAACAAAAATAAAGAAGGTTGGCATCTTAAAACAGAAATATCTCCAGGGACATTTTATTCAGGAAATTGGGAAAATGATAAAATGTGCGGTGAAGGAAAAATAAGTTTCCCTGATGGGACAGAATTTAAAGCAATATGGGTAAACGATAAACCGAAAAATATTTCTTATATTGTTGACCAAAAACAAGCAAAAAAAAATAAGGCGAAAGAAGAGTATTTAAGAAACTTTGAACCATCTATTTTTAAAAATATATTGGGGGTTTTATACTTTCTCTCAATAGTTCCAATTACAATGTTAACAAAGGATTTTCTGGATAGAAATGACATACATGTTTTTTTTGTATGGTTCATTTTAATATTAGAGGCATTATTTTATATGTGGTTAATGGTAACTCAGATTAACTGGAGACTATTTGGTAGTAATTAATGTTTTAACCATCTAGTAACAAACAACTTTGACTGATAAAATAAAATCATCTGGTCGTGTGATGGAATTGGTATACATGAGGGTCTCAAAAACCCTTGTCGCAAGACATGTCGGTTCGAGTCCGACCACGACTAGAACTTCTTATTTCTTTTTAAACTCAGACCATTTACGTTACCGAGTCGGTCAGCAAGGGTCCGAGTAGAGTCCGAGTCCATTATTAACTAAGAATGTTGTATGTAAAAGGTTGTAGAGTAAAACAAAGGATATATGAATACTTTTGAATCCGACGTGTCTACCAATTCCACCACAGCGGCATTTTGGAATATTATACACTTTGATAAAGTATAATCTTTACTTATTAGTATGTTTTCAAGTAGAATACCCATTCTAAAAAAATATGTCGAAGAGCGATTTGTTAATATGGTAAAAATAAGATTATCAAGAGGTGGCGCCAAGAAAAAGCCTTTCTATCATTTAGTAGCAACTGATTCTAGAAAAAGAAGAGGTAGTGGTTACATAGAAAGATTAGGATTCTTCAATCCTATGGCAACTGGTCAGGAGATAAAGCTGCATATCAATCAAGAAAGAATTGATTATTGGATATCGGTAGGTGCACAGACATCTGAAAGGGTTTCTAAGTTATTAAAGCAAGCTTAAAATAAAAGACTTGTCAGATTCAAAAAAAATTTTAATTGCAAAAATTCAAGCACATCAGGGTTTAAAAGGATGGCTTAAAATCTATTCTTATTCAGAAACACCAGAAAAATTCTCAAAATACAGTTATTTCTTTATATCAAATGAAGAAAATAACTACATTCAATTAAAAGTCGAAAAAATTATTTTTGATAAAAATATCAAAATTAAATTTGAAAATTATAATTCACGAGAAGAATTAGAAAAATATATAGGTAAATATTTATACATTGAGAATGATCAATTAGATGAACTTGAAGTAAATCAATTTTACTGGGAAGAACTGATCGGGCTTGAAGTTTACTTAGAAAATGATGATAAAATTGGTGTAGTAAGTGATATAATTGAAACAGGATCTAATGATGTTTTAGTAATTCAAGGTAATAAAGAATATCTTATACCTTATTTGTATGGAGAATCTATAAAGAAAATTTCTTTAAAAGATAAAAAAATAATAATTAATAATATTTATTATGAGTAACGATATTAAACAAATATTCGTCATATCTGTCTTTCCTAAATTAATAAATGATTTTATTAATTATGGAGTTTTAAAAAATGGCCAAAATAAATCTTTAATAAATATTGAATCAATAGATCTTAGAAAATTTTCTGATAAAAATGGATATATTGATGATAAACCATATGGCGGCGGCCCAGGTATGGTTATTCAGGCAAAACCATTAATTGAAGCAACTAGATATGCAAAGTCAAAATTAGAAAATTATAAATGTATTTATCTTTCTCCAAAAGGGAAAAAGATTGACCAAGAAGTTATAAAAGATACTGCTGACAACCATAATTTAATCCTTATAGCCGGAAGGTATGAAGGGGTGGATCAGAGATTTATTGATTTAGAAGTTGATGAGGAATGGTCAATTGGTGATTATGTTTTAAGTGGTGGAGAAATTGCTGCGTGTGTTGTAATTGATGCAATTGCCAGAATGATTCCCGGTGTTTTGGGTCATAAAGACTCTAATAAAGATGAGTCCTTTGAAAATGGCTATTTAGAATACCCGCATTATACTCGACCCGAAATGGTGGAAAACTTGAGAGTACCAGATGTATTACTCAGTGGTAATCATGAAGAAATAAAAAAATGGAGAAAAAAACAGTCAATATTTGTTACAAACAACAAAAGAAGCGATTTAATTAAAAAAAAGCTTTCATAAAAGCCCAACAGAAGATATCATCTGTTCTCTAACAGAGATAGACTATGAATATTATAGATGAAATTAATAAAGAGCAGCTAAAATCAGTACCTGAGTTTTCTCCAGGTGATGACATTGTTGTGCAAGTAAGAGTAAAAGAGGGCGAAAGAGAAAGACTACAAGCCTTTGAAGGTGTTGTAATAGCTGTAAAAAATCGAGGTGTAAATTCTTCGTTCACAGTCAGAAAAATTTCACATGGTGAAGGCGTAGAAAGAGTATTTCAAACTCATAGCCCATTAATTGCAGGTATTGAGCTTAAAAGAAGAGGTAAAGTAAGACGTTCTAAGTTGTACTATCTCCGAGAGCTTACTGGTAAAGCAGCTAGAATTAAAGAAAAACTCACCACTAAAAAATAATTTAAAAAATGTCTAATATTTATGAGATGGTTTTCCTAAGTCCAATTGGGACAATAGGTACTAGATCTTATAATGATAAAATTTCTGAATTAAGGTTTATACAAAATAGGCCAGAAATAAAACCTAAAAATTTTATAAACAAAGAACTTTACGTGCAGTTAAAATTTTATTTCAAAAAAAAGCTAAAAAAATTCGACGTACCATTTTTTTTGTTTGGAAGCGATTATCAGAGAGAAGTTTTAAAAGAAGTTATAAAAATTCCTTATGGAGAAACTATTAGTTATTTTGAGGTTGCAAAAAAATGTAATTCTCACCCAAGACCAGTTGGCAACGCTTGCAAGAATAACCCTTTAAATTTATTAATACCTTGTCATAGAGTTGTTGGAAAAAATAATATTGGAGGGTTTTCAAAAAAAGGAATTAAATCAAATATAGAGTCCATATATATAAAAAAAATATTATTAGATATGGAAAAACAGCAGTCGTTATAATTTTGCTACTGTATTTGGTAGAAAATCTATAATTGTTCTAGATAACTCAATTAATAAATTTTTCTTATAATAATTTTTTCTAAAAACTAAACGTATTTTTCGATACGCTTTTTTATGTTTCAACTTTCTAACTTGTATTCCTTTGTCAGTCGTCCATGCTGATTGTAATGCTAATGCCGGAACAAATGTGAAACCTTCACCTACTGCTACTAAATTAATAAGTGTTTCTAAGCTCGATGCTTTAGTGTCATATTCAGATAAAATATTATTATTCTTATCATATGCTTCCCAAATTTCCATAATTTGGTCTCTTAGACAATGTCCATCAGACAATAGCAATAAATGATTTAAATCTAAATCACCTGTTTTTATTTCATCGAGTTCATCAAGCTTATTATTTTTTGTGTAAGCTACCCAAAATGGTTCTTCAAATAGTTCTATTTGTTCAAATTTTTCTTTATCAATATCTGTTGCCAATAAAATTGCATCTAGTTCTCTGCTGTCAAGTTTTTCAGTAATATTTTCTGTAATATCTTCATCAATATAAATTTTAGAATTTTTATTATTTTTTCTTAAATTTACAAGAAAGTTGGGTATTAAGTATGGGCCTAATGATGGTATAACTCCGATTTTAATAGGTTGGTGCCAGGGATTTTTATAATCAGACGATAAATTTTTTATTTCATCGGTTTTGTCGATAATTGTTTTAGCTTTTTTTATAATTTCCTTACCAAAATTTGTAACAGAAACTCTTTTTGTTGTTCTTTCAAAAATTTGTGCTCCAAGATTATCTTCTAATTTTTTTATCTGGCCGCTTAATGTGGGCTGAGATACATGACATTCTTCCGAAGCTTTAATAAAGCTATTGTGCTTTGCAACTGCAATTAAATATTCTAGATCTCTAATATTCATATATTTGTAAATCTTATCTTAAATTTTTATTAATAGATATTTTCTATATATAATATAGCTTTAAACTTATTGTTTCAATAAGTATTAGATGGATAATCGAAGATGAAGTTTATAAATTTTAGGAGAAAATCATGGATTTAAAAGGTTCAAAAACAGAAAAGAACTTGCAAGATGCATTTGCAGGTGAGTCACAAGCTAACAGGAGATATCTTTATTTTGCAGCAAAAGCAGATGTAGAGGGATATAACGATGTTGCAGCTGTATTTAGATCAACTGCAGAAGGAGAAACAGGCCATGCTCACGGACACTTAGAGTATCTTGAGGATTGTGGTGATCCTGCTACAGGAAAACCTTTTGGGGATACAATAGCTAATTTAGAAACAGCTATTGCAGGTGAGACACATGAGTATACAGATATGTACCCAGGAATGGCTAAATCAGCAAGAGATGAAGGCTTTGATGAAATAGCTGATTGGTTTGAAACTTTAGCAAAAGCCGAAAGGTCTCACGCTAATAGATTCCAAAAGGCATTAGACGAAGTAGCTTAGTTTAAATATTAAAGAAACATGGATGTTTCTTATATTAATTATAAAGAGTGGAGAAAAAATGGCTGTAAGTTTTACAGAAGGTGGCTTATCTGCGCCAACAAGACATGCAATAAGATGGAAAGAAGCAGATTTTTTTAATAAAGAATTAATTAATGCTGAGTTGACCCGAGTATTTGAAGCTTGTCATGGCTGCAGAAGGTGTGTGAGCTTATGCCAAGCATTTCCAACGTTATTTGATTTAATTGATGAGTCAAAAAACTTTGACTTAGAATCTGTAGATCAAAAGGATTTTGAAAAGGTTGTAAACGAATGTTATTTATGTGATTTATGTTACCAAACAAAATGTCCATATGTGCCGCCACATGAATGGGCAATAGATTTTCCACATTTAATGTTAAGGGCAAAAGCTGAAAAATTTAGAAATCAACAAAAAGATACTAGAAAAATAATTAAATTAAGAAATTACATCCTTAGTTCAACAGATACTGTATTCAGGATCCTATCAAAACCTATAATTTCAAATTTTATAAATTATTTATTTTCGATAAAAATCGCAAGAATTTTTTTAGAGAAAAATTTAAAAATACATAGAAGTGCTGATCTCCCAAAAATGGTATCTAATAATTTGCAAAGGATATCAAATTTAATAAATAAAAAATCAAAAATCAATATTACTTGTACAAATAAAACCAAAGGAAAAGTAAAACTATTTGCTTCATGCTATTGTAAAAGTAGTACTCCTGATATAGCAGAAGATTTAATAAAAGTATTTACGCACAATAATATTAAAACAGAAGTTTTAGAAAGAGAAAATTGCTGCGGAATGCCAAAGTTAGAACTCGGTGATTTAAAATCTGTAGAAGAGTTAAAGAATAAAAATATTCCCAATTTAGTGGAAGCTATAAAAAATGGGTATGATATTGTTTCACCAGTACCATCATGTGTATTAATGTTTAAGCAAGAACTGCCACTGTTATTTCCAGATGACAAAGACGTGGAACTTGTTCAAAGAAATATATTTGACCCATTTGAGTACCTAAATTTACGTGACGAAGAAGGTTTATTTAATAATAATTTTAAAAAATCATCTGGAAAGATAGTTTATCAAACTGCATGTCATCAAAGAGTACAAAATTTTGGTCCTAAAACAAAATCAATATTATCAAAGATACCAGACTCTGAAATTACTATGATTGAGAGATGCTCAGGACATGATGGAACGTACGCAATAAAATTAGAATCATTTGAGAATTCTGTGAAGATCAGAAAGCCTATAATTTCAAAAATAAAAAAAGATAATTATAAAATATTTACTAGCGATTGCCCCATGGCCGCAAAACATATTGGTAATGAATTGAATAGTAATACAATTGATATAAAGCTTCATCCAATTTCAATACTTAAATCTGCATATGAAATTTAAAAGATCTGGAGAAATACTATGTTAAAAAAAGATGATTTATATAAACTCGAAGAATACTCTATCGCTAGGAAAAATTTTAAACAAGAAGTATTAGATATAAAAAAAAATAGATCAATTTTATTAGGCTCAAATATAAATTTACTTTTTGAGAATTCCTTAACAATAAAATATCAAATTCAAGAGATGCTTAGAATAGAAAAAATATTTGAAGCAGAATTAATTCAAGATGAATTAGATACATATAATCCTTTAATACCTGATGGGAATAATCTTAAGGCTACAATGTTAATTGAATATACTGACATTTTAGAAAGAAAAGAAAAATTACAAAAACTAAAAGGGGTTGAGAAAAATATTTGGATAAAAATTGGAAACAGTGAACCTGTTTATCCAATAGCAGACGAGGATTTGGAAAGAGAAGACGAAACAAAAACTTCTGCAGTTCATTTTTTAAGATGGGAATTTGATAAAAATCAAATTAAAGATTTTAAAGAAGGTAGTCCTGTTTCAATTGGTGTAAATCATAGAGAATATGAATCATCATGTATATTGCACGAGAGGGTTAGATCAGAGCTTACAAAAGATTTTCTATAGTATTTTGAAAAAGTATTCTTAAAGTGATATGTGCTGATATTTGATATATCATATGACATAATTATTTTTATGAAAATATGACAAAGCATTTAGAACAATACCCCAAAGAAGATCATGGAATTTTCAAGAAAGACATTGATCCTGATGTCTACTTGATTTCAGACTCTTTAATTAATAACGGTTATCAGGCATTTGTAGTTGGCGGCTGCATAAGAGATATCCTTCTTGGAAAAGCACCAAAAGATTTTGATATAGCAACAGATGCTAGCCCTTCTGAGATTTGTAAATTATTTAAACATGCAAAAATTATTGGCAGGAGATTTAAAATAGTTCATGTTTATGTTTCAGAAAAAAAATATTTTGAGGTAAGTACATTTAGATCTGATGTAAAAAATAAGATTAACCAAAAAAAATTCAAGAAAGTAAAAGGTATGATTAAAAGAGATAATATATATGGAAGTATAAGTCAGGACGCTTTTAGAAGAGACTTTACAATTAATTCGTTATATCTGGATTTGGATAGTCAGATTCTTCATGACTATGTAAATGGATTGAATGATATAAACCAAAAAAAACTAAGGTTGATAAAAAAGCCATCAATTAGCTATCAAGAAGACCCTGTCAGAATGCTAAGAGCTGTTCGGTTTGAATCTAAACTTAATTTAAAATTAACAAAAGAATGCAAAGAAGCAATTTTGAAAATGTCACACATGATTAATGATGTTTCTCCATATAGATTATTTGATGAAATATTAAAAATTATGCATTCAGGAAGTGGGGTAGATGGCTATAAAAAATTGAGAGAATTAGATTTATTAAAATATTTGTTTCCATTTACATACAAAATTTTATTAAACAATGAAATTTACAACGACTTTATAATTGCAGCTATAAAAAATACTGATTCTCGAATTAATGATGGTCTGCATGTGAATCCATCATTTATATATGCAGTCTTCCTTTGGCCGTATTTTCAAGAATTAGAAGAGAATTTTTCAAATTCAAAAACTATGGATGAACTATTTAAAAAAGTTATCCATGATCAGTCAAAATTTATTGCGATACCAGATTTTTTTCAGTCAACCATCTTTTCTATATGGTCTTTACAAAGTAGTTTTTTAAATTTAAGTAAAAGAAATGCTAGTTATCTAACTGGCTTTAGTAAATTTAGAGCGGCATATGATTTTTTTTATATTAGGTCCTTAATAAATGACGATCTAAAAAGATTTGCAGATCATTGGTATGAGATTCAAAAAAATGTAGTAAATAAAAAGAGAGATAAAGGCAGAAACTTTAATGACAGAAGAAATAAAAGAAAATATTAAAGATTTATATATTGGTGTAGGAAGTAATCTAAATGAACCTTTTGTTCAAATTGAAAGGGCAATTGAAGCTCTTTCTCATTTAGATAATTTTGATAGTATGAAAATATCTAACTTCTATGAAAGCGCTCCAATGGGACCGCAAAATCAGAACAATTATATAAATATTGTAGCTATGTTTAAAAGTGGTGAATCACCAGAAGTTATATTATCATCATTAAAAGATATTGAATCTTCAATGGGGAGAGTAAAAAGTTCGACAAGATGGTCTGAGAGAATAATTGATCTTGATATCATTGTTTACGGTGACTTAACTTACGAATCTGATATTTTGACAATACCGCACAGTAATGCATATCAAAGAGCCTTTGTATTATTGCCTTTGATAGATATAACTCCGGACATAAATATACCAAATCAAGGATTTGCTAAAGATTTAATAAATAATTGTTTGTATAACGATATAAAAAAAATTGAAAAAAAATGAAAGACATTACTTCTAAATATATTGTAATTGAGGGGCCTATAGGCGTCGGAAAAACCAGTCTAGCAAATAAACTATCTTTAGAATGGGATGCAGACTTAATATTGGAAAATGTTGACGATAATCCCTTTTTGTCAAAATTCTATAAAAACCAGAGAGAAGTATCTTTGCAAACGCAACTTTATTTCTTATTAACAAGAACAAGGCAGGTTCAAGCGTTAAAACAGCAAGATATCTTCGATAAAACAAGAGTTTCAGATTTTATGCTTCAAAAAGATAGGCTATTTGCACAAGTCACACTTAATAACGAAGAGTACGACTTATATGATCAATTATATTCTTATATGACTGTAGATATACCAAAGCCAGATCTTTTAATTTATTTGCAAGCACCAATTGATATATTAATTAAAAGAATAAAAAAAAGAGGAAGGAGCTTTGAAAAATATATTACAGATAGCTATCTTGAAAAACTAAACTCAATGTATTTAAAATTTTTTAATAACTATGAAGGGTCTCCTTTGCTAATAGTTAATGCAGAGGATATTGATTTTGTAAACAACAAAGTAGATTATCAAAATTTATTAGAAAAAATTTATTCTATAGATAAAGGTAAGCATTATTTTAATCCTATGGCTAGTATAATAAATGAGTAAAATTAGAAGAAAACTTTTAGAATTTAAAAAAAAACAAGAACAGATCGCTTGCGTTACTTGTTATGATGCCTCGTTTAGTAAAATATTAGATGAATTAAATATTGATATAGTCCTTGTAGGAGATTCTTTGGGAATGGTAATCATGGGTGATCATAATACCCATAACGTCACACTAAATGAGTCCATTTATCACACATCATGTGTTGCAAAAAATAAAAATAATTTTATTTTAATGTCGGATATGCCAAAAGACTCTTATGAAGATTCAGCAATAGCTATTAAAAATGCTACAAAATTATTAGACTGTGATGCAGATATTGTAAAAATAGAGTTTAAAAAAGATCACATAGATGTTGTAAAAAAATTAATTTCTAAAGAAATTCCAGTTTGTTGTCACTTAGGATATTTGCCTCAATATGCTTTAAGTAAGGAAGATGTTAAAGTTTATGGAAAAAGTTCAAATGAATATAATAGTATTCTAGAGCAAGCAATTTTATTGGATAATTTAGGCGTAGATCTAATTCTACTAGAATGTGTTGATGAGAAATTATCTAAATTAATTTCTGATACTTTAAAAGTGCCTGTTATAGGAATTGGTTCTGGGAAATTTTGCGATGGCCAGGTTCAAGTCCTTTATGACGTAATTGGTATATCTAGCAACCCCCCAAAATTTTCTAAGAATTATTTGACAGGCTCTATAAGCATAAAAGATGCTATTAAAGAATTTTATAATTATGTTAAAAATATAAAAAATTAATGAAAATTTTTAACTCAATTAATGAATTTTGTAATTCACAATTAGATATTGAATCATTTGTACCTACTATGGGAAATCTTCACGAGGGGCATTTATCTTTAATTAATACAGCAAAAAAAAATTCTAAAAATATATGCGTGAGTATATACGTAAATAAAAACCAATTTACAAACAAAAAAGATTTTGATTCTTACCCAATAACACTAGATGAAGATATCTATAAGCTTGAAAAAGCGGGTGTTAACTATTTATTAAATCCATGCAAAGATGATATAGAAAATAATTCTAGCCCTTTTGATGCGAAATTTGAGCCAAAGTATTTAACAAATGATCTTTGTGGAAAGTATAGAAAAGGACATTTTCTTGCTGTCATGGATATTGTTCATAGATTATTTCAAATCGTTAACCCAAAAAATATAATCCTTGGCGAAAAAGACTATCAACAAATTTTTGTTATAAAAGAGTTGATTGAAATATATAATTATAATATTAAAATTATCACATCTCCAACGATTCGAGAGAAAGGGAGTGGATTGGCTTTAAGCTCAAGAAACAGTTTATTAACTGCAGAACAAAAAAAAATGGCTTCTGAAATTTATAAGGCTTTACAGTTATCAGCAATACTTTATGCAGATAACGTCCCATTAGATCAAATAAAAGATAAAATTTACGAAATTTTTGAGCAATTACCCATTGAGATTGAATATTTTACATTCAGAGATTTAAAAACATTGCAGCAAGCAAATGATAATGATCTAATAGCACTTATAGCTGGATATTTGGGTAATGTAAGGCTAATAGATAACATTATTGTAAAATCTAAGACAAATTTATAAGAATTTAACTTAATTGCATAAAGGTAAAAATATGACGCTCACTTTTCTAAAATCAAAATTGCATGGTGCTCATGTAACTCACTCGGAATTAGATTATGACGGGTCCTGCGCCATTGACAGTGATATTCTTGCTGAGGCTTCAATACATGAATACGAAAAAATAGATATCTATAATGTTACAAATGGAGAAAGGTTTTCTACTTATACAATCTTAGCTCAGCCTGGCAGCGGAATAATATCTGTAAATGGGGCAGCTGCACACAAAGCTAATCCAGGAGATAAATTAGTTATATGTTCATATATAGATGTTCCGGAGAATCAAGTAAAAAATCATAAGCCAGTATTAGTATATTTTGATACTAACAATAACATCATTAAGAAAACAGCAAGTATAGCAATGCAGCTTGTATAAATACTTCTTAAGAAAAATGAATAAAATTTTCTTATCTCAAATTCAAAAAATAAAAAAAGACGCATTACGATGCACGAAAGCTAGTGATAAATTAAAAAAAAAAAATTCTAGAGAAATTTTTAATATAGACACAGAAAATATTTTTTTTGATTACTCAAGAAATATAATAGATTCAAAAACTATTAAAAATTTAACAAAACTTGTCGAAATAATAGATGTAAAAGGAAATTTTAAAAGCTTATGTTCTGGAGAAATAGTAAATATCTCAGAAAAACGCCAAGCTTTGCATCCAGCAATGCGAGGAACTTTTTATAAATTAGATCGTGATACAAAAGAAGACATAAAAAAACATAAAGCATTATTAAAAAAAATTTCAAATGAAATAAATTCTGGAAAAAGAAAATCTTTTAAAAATAAAAATTTTACAGATGTGGTTTCAATAGGAACTGGAGGTTCTTATTATGGTATAAAAATGATATATGAGTCATTAAAAAACTATTCTGCTAAAAATATTAATTTACATTTTATTTCAAACTTAGATTCTACCGAATCAAACGACATATTATTAAACTTAAATAAGGACACAACTTTATTTATTTTAGTATCTAAAAGTTTTAAAACGGTTGAAACTCTTGAAAATGCAAGAAAAGTAAAAAAATGGCTCAGAAAAAATAACACTAATAAAGATATTATGAAAAATTTTATAGCCGTTACAGAAAATTATAATTCTGCTTTAAAATTTGGAATCAAAAAAGACTGTATTATAAAGCTATGGGATTGGATTGGCGGTAGGTATTCTTTGTGGACCGGAGTAAGCATTGGCTTAATTATTGCGGTTGGGTATAGTAATTTTTCTAAGTTTTTAGAGGGTGCAAGAATAGGAGATAAGCATTTTACTCAAAAGGATTATGATAAAAATATTCCTGTAATAATGGCGCTTTTATCTTTTTATTACACAAGATTCTTTTATGCTCAAACTCATTTAGTATTGCCATATAACTATAGGTTGAGATTTCTTAAAGAGCATTTACAGCAATTAGAGATGGAGAGTAATGGAAAATCTGTAGATAAAAATGGAAAAAATCTTAAAAATATAAGTGGGAACATAATTTGGGGTGCAACAGGCAATTGCTCACAGCATTCTTTTTATCAGTTACTTCATCAAGGAAAAACTTTTATTCCATCGGATTTTATAATTTCATGCAAAACTGATTCTGGCAGTCAAGATAATCATGATAAATTATTTTCAAATTATCTAAGCCATATTGAAATATTAAATAATGGCTTTACAAAAGAAGAAGCTTTAAAGCTTTATGATCATAAGTTTTCGACTTTAGATTTAGATAAAAAACTTGTTGTTAAAAATCTAATGTTAAAGGGTAATAAGCCAACCAATGCTATACTTTTAAAGGATATGTCTCCTGAAACACTTGGCATTCTATTATCTTTTTATGAGCATAAAACTTATATTTTAGGCCTTTTATCGAATGTAAATTCTTTTGATCAATGGGCAGTAGAAATTGGAAAAATTAAAGCAAATGATATATATAAAAGTATAAAAAATTCTAAAATGAAAAATAAAAAGCAAAAAGATGTTTTGATTAAGAAATACCTTAGTTAATTTTTTTTTGTTTACTTATAGCCCAATCAATATGTTCAATCAATAAAGAATCGTTTGAAATATTTTTTTTCTTTTCAAGGCAGTCAAGCACATCAACACTTTTATTTGAGTTACCTAAACCTATTGATATATTTCTGAGCCACTGAAAATAAGATATCCTGTTAATAGGTGTATTTTTTGTATTTTCTTTGAATTCTTTTTCGCTCCAATTAAATAAACTAATTAAAGAAGCGGAATCAAGTTTATTGTTATGACCAAATTCCTCGATCTTTGTTTCTGAACTAAATCTATTCCATGGGCATACAATTTGACAATCATCGCACCCAAAAACTCTATTTCCTATACTATCTCTGTATTTTTTTGGTATGGTGCCCTTAAGTTCGATTGTTAAATACGCTATACATTTTTTTGCATCAAGCACATGAGGGGCTATAATTGCATTTGTCGGGCAGGTTGTGATGCATTTATTGCAATCTCCACAATAACTTTCTGACTTTTCATCAGTTTCAAAATCAATGTTTGTATATATTTCTCCTAAAAAAAAATATGAGCCATTTTTTTTATTTATTAAAAGAGTATTTTTTCCAATCCAGCCTAAACCTGCTTTTTGAGCTATTGCTTTTTCTAATACTGGTGCTGAATCTACAAAGGCTCTATATTTAAAATCTTTTATTTCATTATTGATTTTTTTTGCAATTATATGAAGACGATTTCTCATCTCTGAATGATAGTCATTTCCCAAAGCATACCTTGAGATATATGCTAAGTTTTTATTATTTAAAACCTTTTCAGATTCGTAGGTATTATTGTTTAAATAATTCATTCTAAACGATATTACTCTTATAGCTCCTGGCATTAATTTATCTGGGCGCGACCTTTTTGTCCCATGTTTTTCCATGTAGTACATTTCCCCATGGAATTTATTTTTAAGCCAATTTAATAAATGCGCCTCATCTTCTTTAAGATGTATATCTGTAAAACCAATACCATCAAAACCTAATTCTTCGCTCCATTCAATAATTTTATTTTTTAACAATTCTGTTTTCATGTGAATTTTTATAAATAATGTTGTTATAATTATACAATGTGCGGAATAGTAGGCGAGTATCTTTTTAATGAAAAACCTTCAAAGGATAATTTTGAATTACTCTTGGATAAAATAAAGTCAAGGGGTCCAGATTATTCGGGTTTTGTCGTTAAAGATCATATTATTCTTGGGCATTCAAGGCTATCAATAATTGATTTATCAAGTGCCTCTAATCAACCATTTGAAGACGACGAAGCGGAATTAAGCATGGTTTATAATGGTTGTATATATAATTATATTGAATTAAGAGCTGAACTTATAAAAATTGGACACTCGTTTAAGACAAATGGTGACACAGAAGTTGTTCTAAAATCTTATAAAGAATGGGGGCCTGAATCTTTGAGTAGATTTGAGGGAGACTTTGCAATAGCAATTTGGGATAACAGAGAAAGAAAACTTTTTTTAGCAAGGGATAGATTTGGCGTTAAACCTTTATATTATGCTGATGAAAAAAATTTTTTTAGGTTTGGCTCAACCTTGCAATCAATTATTGTAAAAAAAGATATTGATCTTCAATTGGACCCAGAATCTTTACATATGCATTTTACACTTCATGCTGTAGTACCTGCACCTAATACAATTTTTAAGAATATAAAAAAAGTACCACCAGGTCATTATTTGACCATTGATGAAAATAAAAAAATCTTATTTAAAAAATATTGGAGCTTAGATAATTTAAACAAAAATAATTATATTACAGACGAAAAAGAAGCTTTATATCTTACAAAAAAAACTTTAAAAGAATCAATTGACAAGAGATTGTCAGCATCAGATACAGATGTTGGCGTTCTATTATCAGGTGGTTTGGATTCAAGTCTAATTGTCGCTTTAGCAAAAGATAAATTCCCTAATTTAAAAACGTATAGTATTGGTTTTGATGATGACCAAGAAGAAAAAGGAAGTGAGTTTTATTTTTCAGATCAAGTAGTAGAAAAATTTAATACAAATCATAAAAAATTTATAATTAATAATGATTCCGTGTTACATAAATTACCAGATGCTTTTAAGTCTATGTCTGAACCGATGGTGGCACAGGATGCAATTGCTTTTTTTATGCTTTCTGAATTGGTAAGCAAAGAAGTGAAGGTGGTGTTATCTGGCCAGGGTGCTGATGAAGCGTTTGCTGGATATTTTTGGTATCAAAATATTGCTTTAGAGAAAAATCATCATAAAAATTTTGCAAAACATTATTTTGATAGAAGTAATGATGAGATGAAAAGTTTTTTAAATATAAATTTTGATGAAGATTTTTCTTTAAAAATGATAGAAAAAAATTTTAAAGATATTGGTTCAAAAAGTTTATTGAGGAACGTCCTAAATTTTGATATCACAACATTGGTTGTAGATGATCCTGTAAAAAGGGTGGATAATATGACAATGGCCTGGGGTTTGGAAGCAAGGGTTCCATTTTTAGATCATAAATTAATTGAGCTATCTTCAAATATAGATGCAAATATGCATCTTAAAAGGAATGGAAAAAAACTTTTAAAAGATATCTCTGATAATCTGCTACCTAATGAAATTATCTCAAGAAAAAAAGGCTATTTCCCAATGCCTGCATTAAAGTTTATTAGAGGTGAATATTATGATTTTGTTTATGATATTCTTAACTCTAGTGAATGTTATAATAGAAATCTATATAATAAAGATTATATAGATAAATTGTTAAAGCAACCAAATGAGCATAAAACTGCGATTGATGGAAATAAGCTTTGGCATGCTGCAGCAACCGAGCTATGGTTGCAAAAGAATTTGTACTAATTTTTAGTTTTTTTAAGGAGAAATCATTTTATGGATGTTTTAGATAGAATAAAAGAGCAGGTAGAAAACAACAAGGTAATTATTTATATGAAAGGCACACCTCAGATGCCTCAATGTGGCTTTTCAAGCAGAACAGCTGAAGCATTAAAACAATGTGGGGTTGAGTTTGCATACGTAAATATATTGATGGACCCTGAGATTTTTCAAAATCTCCCGAAATTTGCCGATTGGCCAACATTTCCACAAGTTTATATTAGTGGAGAATTGATTGGCGGATGTGATATTACTTTGGAGCTCCATGAAAAAGGAGAATTGAAAAAAATGATAGATGAGGCAACTTCTTAAAAAAAGTATGAATAAAAATAATATTAAAAAAGTAGTATTGGCTTATTCTGGTGGCTTAGATACTTCGATTATCGTTAAGTGGCTTCAAGAGAATTATAAATGTGAGGTGATAACATACACTGCAGATTTAGGCCAGAAAGGTGAAATAGATTCTGCAAAAAAAAGAGCAAAGGAATTGGGTGTTAACCAAATTTTTCTTGATGATTTGAAAGAAGAATTTACCAAGGAATATATCTTCCCAATGTTCAGAGGAAATACACTATATGAAGAGCAGTATCTATTAGGAACTGCTATAGCTAGACCTTTAATATCAAAAAAATTAATTGAAGTTGCAAAAGAATGTGATGCCGATGCAATATCTCATGGAGCAACTGGCAAGGGAAATGATCAGGTCAGATTTGAGCTAGCAGCATATTCATTAAACCCTAATATAAATATTATTGCGCCTTGGAGAGAGTGGGATTTAAATTCAAGAGATAAATTATTATCTTATGCAGCCGCAAATAATATTCCAGTAGATATGGATAAAAAAAATACACCACCATATTCAATGGATGCCAACTTATTACACATATCTTATGAAGGAAAAGTGTTAGAAAATCCATGGTCGTCACCACCTGAAGATATGTGGAGATGGACGTCTTCACCAAAAAATGCGCCAGACGAAGCTGAAGAATTAGAAATTGAATTTTTTCAAGGAGATCCAATTGCATTAAACGGTAACAAAATGTCGCCTGCAAATATTTTGGAATCTCTGAACGATTTAGGAGCAAAACACGCTATTGGTAGACTAGATATAGTTGAAAATAGATTTGTAGGAATGAAATCAAGAGGCTGTTACGAGACGCCAGGCGGAACAATTATTTTACAAGCTAGAAGAGCAATTGAGTCTATAACATTAGACAGAGAAGTGGCACATTTGAAAACTGAATTAATGCCAAAGTATGCAAATATTATTTATAACGGTTTCTGGTGGAGCCCTGAAAGAGAAAATATACAGAAACTCATAGATGAAACTCAAAAAGTTGTAAATGGTTTTGTTAAGCTCTCTCTCTATAAGGGTAATATAATTATAAATGGAAGAAAATCAGAAAATGATAGTTTGTATAACTCAAACTTAGCAACTTTTGATGATGATGAGGGTGCTTATAACCATAAAGATGCTCAAGGATTTATAGCCTTGAATGCGTTAAGATTAAAAAATAGGTCGAAAAAGTAATACTGTACTTATTTTTCTATCAGGCATATCATAATAGGAAGTAAGATTGAGGAGTCTTACATAGCATAATAATATAGGAGACGAAATGAGGAATTTTAAGATTTTAGTTGTTGGGTTCATGTCTTTAGTATTAAGCGGTTGCGCTTCATATACAAGCAACTCATTGGCTGACCCATGGCAAGCTGTCAACAAACCTGTTTTTGCTTTTAACGATGGCGTCGACGCAGTATTCTTAAAACCTTTGGCGAAAGGCTATGAAGCAGTAACACCTGAGCCAATTAAAGACAGTGTAACTAACTTCTTCTCTAATCTTAATGAAATTGATAATGCTATAAATAATTTACTCCAAGGTAAGTCACAACAATTTGCAACATCTGTAGGAAGATTAGCAATTAATTCAACAGTTGGTATTGGTGGATTAATAGATGTAGCCTCTTATATTGGGCTTAAACATGCTCCCGAGGACTTAGGGCAAACTCTTGGTAAATTTGGCTCCGGACCTGGCCCATATATAGTTTTACCTCTTTTAGGATCAAGTAGTTTAAGAGATATGCCTGGAAGAATTGTATCAATGTATTTGAACCCTTTAGCATGGCTTGATGATGTGTCATTTAGAAATATAATGGTCGGTGTGAATACAGTTGATTCAAGATCAAATTTATTAGCCAAAGAAGATATCGCTGGCGAAATCTCTAAAGATAAATATACTTTATATAGAGATGCTTATCTCGAGGAAAGAGAATTTGAGATTTCAGACGGAAATATTAAAGATTCTGATCTTACTTCTGATTTAGAAGAATAATCTCCTCAATTTTATTTTTTTGCATTTATTCCTACATATATTCCATTTAATATAATGAATGCTATCGGAAGCGCTATTCCTAAAATATAAAATTTAAACTCAACCCATTTTTCTTCGGAATAGTAATTTGCTACGTACAAATTTAATAGGCCACACACTATAAAAAAAACAATCCATGAATTTGAAAGTATCTTCCATTGACTTTTATCAAGATTTATTTGTTCTTGAAGAAGTGTTTTTATCATATTTTCTTTTCTAAAAAATTCATTAAAAATGAAAAAAAGCGCAAAACCCCAGTATACAATTGATGGCTTAATCTTAATAAAAAAAGGATTTTTAAAATACAATGTGCTTAAGCCGGCAATTAATATTATTCCTAGTGTTACATAATGTATTTTTTTTGCTTGCTTGAATAAGAAAAGAATAAAAAATTGAAGTGAATAAGTAATCATTAGGACTAAAGTTGCAAAAAATATACCACTTGATTTCTTTTCGCTTAAATCAGTATTTAAAATATTATTTATATCATTGATGTAACTTATTGGTATATCAGTATAAAAAACATATGAAATAAAAAATAAAAAGACAGGAATAAAATCAATAAATGCTTTCAAAATAAGACCTCAAATAAATTAGAAAAGTGTTAAGTTCACACTATATGATGATATAATATATTAACTACAATTAATACATTCTGGATATATGGTGATTAAAACTGAGGAGCCAAAAGATTTAGAAAAAATCAATATCCCTCTAGCTTATGTAAAAGGAGAGCCATATTTAAACATACCAAAGGATTTGTATCTGCCACCGGATGCATTAGAAGTCGTCCTTGAGTCATTTGAGGGGCCTTTAGATCTTCTTCTGTACTTAATAAAGAGTCAAAACCTTGATATTCTCGAGTTGCCAATAGCTAAGATAACAGAGCAATATATTCAGTATATTGATCTCATGCATGAGCTGAAACTTGAATTAGCTGCAGAATACATGCTTATGGCTGCGACTTTAGCAGAAATAAAATCAAAATTATTATTACCAGTAATCGATGAAAATGGAGATGAGGAAGATGATCCAAGAGCTGAATTAATAAGAAGGCTTCAGGAGTACGAAAGATATAAAAAAGCTAGTCATAATATAGAAGCTATACCAAGAGTTGATAGAGATTTTTATTTGATAGAAAAAATTCAATACGAAACCGTAAAAAAAGAAGAAATATATCAGCAAATTGATCTAGAAAAACTTGTAATTGTTTTTCATAAATTAATGGAGCAAACAAAATTTTTAACCCCTCATGATGTAAAGAAAGAATTTTTATCAGTTAGAGAAAAAATGACAAAAATTTTAAATGTACTTGATAATGATGATTATATTGACTTTAAGATATTGTTGGATGCTAAAGAAGGAAAATCAGGATTAATAGTTTCTTTTCTTGCGATTTTAGAATTAATTAAGCTTGCATTAATTGATTGTGTGCAAGCAAATAATAATTCAACGATTTTTGTAAAACTTAAATAATTAAAAAATAAGTTTGAGGTGATATTTTGGAAAAAAATGAAATAAAAAAAATTATTGAAGCTCTGTTGTTTTCATCTTCTTCTCCAATTTCATTAAAAGAAATTAGAAATTTTTTTGAAGAGGAAAATATTTCTATTAAAATTATTGAAGAGTCAATTAATGAAATTCAAGATAAGTATATTAATAGCGGGGTTATGCTAAAAAAGGTATCAACAGGATTTAGATTCCAAGTGTCAGAAGATTGTAATGAGTGGGTTTCTAAGTTCTATCCAGAAAAGCCCCAGAAATACTCTAGAGCCTTAATGGAAACATTGGCGTTAATAATATACAAACAGCCGATTACTAGAACAGAAATTGAGTCTGTAAGAGGAGTAAGCGTTAGCAGTAATATAATAAAAACACTTCTAGAAAGAGAATGGATAAAAATTTTGGGGTACAAAGATGTACCTGGTAAGCCAGCAATTTTTGGAACAACAAAAGAGTTTCTTAACTCTCATAACTTGGTTTCTTTAAGTCAATTACCAAAATTAGATGATATAATAGAGCTTACAGAGCAAGAAAAGCGCCAGCTTGGATTATTAGAAACAACTGAAATTGATGAGAAAAGCACAAACGCTGAAACTGATAAAATAGAAGAATATAATCAGGAAAATATCCATTAAAAAGAAAGGTTTTTGTAAAATTTACTAATTTTATAGCCCATTTTGGGTATTTTTTCTTGAGTATTCCTGAATATTAGAATATATTGTCGTACCATCAGTTCAAATAATTATTAAAAACAAACGGTAATAACATGAAAATTTCAATTCCAAAAGAAAACAGGGCTGGAGAGACAAGAGTTGCGGCTTCTCCAGAAGTAGTTAAAAAATTTACTGCAATGGGCTTTGATGTAACAGTAGAAAGCGGAGCAGGAATTAATTCTGGTTTTACAGACGAAATATTTAAAGATTCAGGAGCTAATATTGCTTCTGATACAAAATCCACACTAAGTGATGCAGATATAGTATTTAAAATACAGCGTTTAATGACATCAAATGATGAAATAAATGAAATCGCAATGTGTAAAAAAGATGCTATGGTGCTTTCTCATATGTCTGCTTTAGTTTCAAAGAAAGATTCCGAAGAATATGCAAAAGCTTCATTAACAACTTTTGCAATGGATTTAATGCCAAGAATTACAAGAGCACAGTCTATGGATGTATTATCATCACAGTCAAATTTATCTGGTTATCAGGCGGTAATTAAAGGAGCAAGTAGTTTTAATAGCGCATTTCCAATGATGATGACAGCTGCAGGAACTGTAGCTCCAGCAAAAGTTTTTATAATGGGTGTTGGTGTCGCAGGATTACAAGCAATTGCAACCGCAAAAAGAATGGGGGCGATTGTTACAGCTTATGATGTAAGAGCAGCAACAAAAGAGCAGGTTGAGAGTTTAGGCGGAAAATTTCTTATTGTAGATGAAGAGGCTATGAAAGAAGCAGAAACATCTGGTGGTTATGCTAAAGAAATGACTGAAGAATATAAGAAAAAAGAACAAGAAGTTATTAAAAAGCACATCAAAGACCAAGATATTGTAATTACAACTGCTTTAATACCTGGAAGACCCGCTCCAAAATTAGTAACAGCTGAGATGGTAAGCTCAATGAGAACAGGATCAGTTGTAGTTGATTTGGCTGCAGAAATGGGCGGTAACTGCGAGTTGACCAAGAGAAACGAAATTTTTAATGCTGACGGAGTGAAGATTGTTGGATTTGATAATTTACCTGGTGAGTTACCAAAAGACGCAAGTACTTTGTTTGCAAAAAATTTACTCAACTTTCTTTCCCCGCATGTAAATAGTGAAACAAAAAAATTAGAGCTTGATTGGGAAGATGAGACAGTAAAAAATACTTTAGTTACTAAAGATGGCAGTATCGTAAGTGAAATCGTTAAAGGAGTTTCATAATGGATTTTTTAAGTTTGTTTTCAATTTTTGTATTATCAGTTTTTGTAGGATTTTATGTTGTATGGGGTGTTACTCCTGCATTGCATTCGCCTCTATTAGCTGTAACAAATGCAATATCATCAGTAATCATCGTTGGAGGCCTTATTGCCGCAGTAGCTAGTAAAGGTATTATTGATTTATCTAGCACAATGGGATTAATCGCTGTTCTTTTAGCATCCGTAAATATTTTTGGCGGTTTTATGGTTGCACAAAGAATGTTAGCAATGTTTAAAAAGAAAAAATAAATAGGTAAATATAAATGAATACAACAATAATTGGTTTTGCATATCTTCTTTCTGGTGTACTTTTTATCCTAGCATTAAAAGGTCTCTCCTCTCCTGTATCAGCTAGAAAAGGAAATACTTATGGAATGCTTGGAATGACAATAGCTGTAGCAACTACTCTTTATGGAGCAGGATCTGGCTTAGATTTATCAAGTTACACGAATATAATTATAGCAGTTGCAATAGGTGGTCTTTTCGGATCCGTACTTGCTAGAAAAATTAGCATGACAGCACTTCCACAATTAGTAGCTGCATTTCATAGCTTAGTTGGTTTAGCAGCTGTCTTTGTTGCTATTGGTGCATATAAAAATCCTGCTGCATTTTTTGAAGGCGGAATAATAAGTACTGGCAGTATGATAGAAATGAGTTTAGGTTTAGCAATTGGAGCTATAACATTTTCTGGATCAGTTATTGCGTTTGCAAAACTCCAAGGTTTAGTTAGTGGAAATCCATTAGTATTTAAGGGTCAGCATTTAATCAATCTTATAATATTTTTAGGTATTTTAGGTTTAATATATATGACAGCAGTTGATCCAATGAATGCAACTACTGAACAATATTTTTGGGCAATTGTAGGGTTATCATTCTTTATAGGTTTCTTGGTTGTTCTACCAATCGGTGGAGCTGACATGCCAGTTGTAGTTTCAATGTTAAACTCTTATTCTGGTTGGGCAGCATGCGGTATTGGTTTTACATTGCAAAATACTGCTTTAATTATCACAGGTGCTCTAGTAGGTTCTTCTGGTGCTATTCTTAGTTATATCATGTGTAAAGGCATGAATAGATCAATAGTAAGTGTCTTATTAGGTGGTTTTGGTGGCGATAGTGATGATGTGGCTTCAGCTGCAGCGCAACCAAAAGGTAATGTTAAGCAAGGAAGTGCAGATGATGCGTCATTTATCATGGGCAATGCTCAAAAGGTAATTATTGTTCCGGGTTATGGTATGGCTGTTTCGCAAGCACAACACGCATTAAGAGAAATGTGTGATATTCTTAAAGAAAAAGGAGTTGAAGTTAGGTACGCTATTCACCCTGTTGCAGGAAGAATGCCTGGTCACATGAATGTTTTATTGGCTGAAGCAAATGTTCCATATGATGAAGTTTTTGAGCTTGAAGAAATTAATCATGAATTTGCAACTGCTGATGTAGCCTTTGTTATAGGCGCGAATGATGTAACAAATCCATTAGCAAAAACAGATCCTCAAAGCCCAATATACGGCATGCCGATTCTAGATGTTGAGAAAGCAGCTACTACTTTGTTCTTGAAAAGATCAATGGCATCTGGCTATGCTGGTGTTGATAATGACTTATTTTTCAGAGACAAAACAATGATGTTATTGGGTGACGCAAAGAAAACAACAGAAGAAATCGTTCAAGCGTTAAATTTATCTTAGATTAAAGAATAAGTTTTTTTAAATCCAATGGGGAATTGATTATAAGATCACTTCCCCATTCTTTTATAGTATTTTTATTTTTTATAAATCCATATGAAGCTGCAATGGAAAACATATTTGCTGCCTTAGCAGCTTCAATATCACGCATATCATCACCAATATACACACATGCTGAAGGACTACAGGAGATCATCTTAGAAGCATGCAATAAGGGCTCAGGATTTGGTTTTTTAACACTTAATGTGTCACCAGCGACTACACAATCTGGAGGATATTTAAAATCTAATTTTTTAATTATGGGGTTAACAAGAAAACCAGGTTTGTTCGTAACTATTCCCCATTTATAGTTTTTTGATACGAGTAACTCAATAATATCAGTGACACCATGAAACAAGTGTGTTTTAACGAAAAAATTATTTTCATATATTTTTAAATATTCTTTTATATAAATATTTCTTTCTTCTTTATCAAGGTTTGGCATAGAAAAATCGATAAGGCCACCAGCACCTTTTGAAATAAAATTTTTTGCTTCTGTTATGTTAGCGGAAACTTGTGATTTTTTTTTTAATAATATATTCAAACAATTAACCATATCTTGGGATGTATCTGCAAGAGTACCGTCAAAATCAAAAAGCATTGCATCTATTTTATTTTTAATCATTTATTTTTCTACAATGCAAAATATAGTTAATATTTGGATTACTAGACTCAAAAAACTTTTTACTAAATATATTTAAACTAATACCTTTAATACTTATTACCTCCAAAGAATGTTTTCTTAAAATTTCACAAAATTCGGAAGGCTTAATAAATGATTTATAGTCATGAGTTCCTTTTGGTAAGATATTTAATATATATTCCGCTCCTATAATAGATATCAAATATGAGGTTAAATTCCTGTTAAGAGTTGAAAAAAATAAATCTGAATTTTTTTTAGTTATTTTTACGCAATCACTAATTAGCTTCTCCGGATTTGGCACATGTTCAACAAGCTCTAAGCAGGTTAGGACGTCATATTTTTTGTTTGTTTCTTTTATTAGTTCTTCAAGGCTAGTATTTTGATAATCTATATTCAAATTTTTTATAGTTTGATGTGCTTTTGCTATTTCTATTGCATCTTTTGACATATCAATGCCTTTGACTATGTTATTATCTGTTGATAAATTTTCGCATAGCAGTCCACCACCACAACCTACGTCTATAATTGATTTGTTTTGAATATTTACTCTTTTTTTAATAAAATTAGTCCTTACCGGATTAAGCATATGAAGGGGTTTAAATGGGCCTTCTGGATCCCACCAGCTATAAGAAATATCATTAAATTTTTGTACTTCTTTATTGTCTATATTCATCTGTTAATACTATAATAAATATTCGATATTATCATTAATATGAGCGTCTATTTTTAACCATTTTTTTACTGTTAATCTAGTGAAAAAAGCCTTGTCATGCTAGAATATAACTCATTCCAATTAGTTAATTTATAGAGTCAAAATGGTAGATTTTGCAAAAGAACTTAAACCAGTTCCTATAGAAAAAGAAACAAAAGAAGCGTATTTAGATTATGCGATGAGCGTAATTATTGGCAGAGCTTTGCCAGATATAAGAGATGGTTTAAAACCTGTTCATCGTAGAGTTTTATACGCAATGGATTCAATGGGTAATTATTCAAATAAACCTTATAAAAAATCAGCAAGAGTTGTTGGTGACGTTATAGGTAAATACCATCCACATGGCGACACTGCCGCATACGATACAATTGTAAGAATGGCTCAGGATTTTTCTATGAGATATATTCTTGTTGATGGCCAGGGAAATTTTGGGTCTATAGATGGAGATTCTCCTGCTGCAATGAGATACACAGAAGTGAGGATGGCAAAATTATCACATGAGCTTCTTTCTGATTTAGATAAAGAAACTGTAGACTTCAGACCAAATTATGATGAAACAGAAATCGAACCAGTAGTTCTTCCAACAAGAGTTCCAAATTTACTTGTAAATGGATCATCTGGTATTGCTGTTGGTATGGCAACAAATATTCCTCCACATAATTTAACAGAAGTTATTGATGCTGTGATAGAACTCAGTAAGAAACCAGAAATGTCAATAAACGAACTAATGAAATTCATACCTGGACCTGACTTTCCAACTGCAGGAATAATTACTACAGAAAAAAACGATACGAACGGTATTGAATCTGCTTATAAAAATGGAAAGGGCAGGGTAATTATGCAGGCACAAACTCATATAGAAACAGATAAAAAAAATTCTAGAGAAAAAATCATAGTTACAGAACTACCTTATCAAGTAAATAAAGCTCGCCTGATAGAAAAAATTGCAGAACTTGTAAGGGATAAAAAACTCGAAGGTATTTCTGAGTTAAGAGACGAGTCAGATAAAGACGGAATGAGAATTGTTATTGAATTAAAAAAATCTGAAATGTCAGAAGTGCTTTTGAATAATTTATTTCAGCAAACACAAATGAGAACATCTTTTAGTATCAATATGGTCGCACTAATCGATGGCAAACCAAAAACAGTAAATCTTAGAGAAATATTAATTGCTTTTATTGAACATAGAAAAGAAATAGTTACAAGAAGAACTATATTTGAATTGAGAAAAGCAAGAGAGAAAGCTCATATCCTTGAAGGTCTAGCTGTAGCACTCTCAAACATTGATGAAATTATTAATTTAATCAAGAATTCAAAAAATTCTAATGATGCTAAATCAAAGCTTTTATCTAAGAAATGGAATGCTGGACTAATATTAAAAATGCTTGATTCATCAAAAGGTTCCTTAACAAAACCTGAAGACTTAAGTGACGGATTAGGATTGCAAAAAGATAAATATTTGTTATCAGAAAATCAGGCGCAAGCAATATTAGAGATGAAATTAAGCAGGCTAACTGCGCTAGAACAAGATAAAATATTGTTAGATTATAAAGAGCTCATAGATTCTATTAAAAAATATCAGTTGATTTTAAGTGATAATAAAATTTTAATGGATTTAATAAGAGAGGAGCTAAAGGAAATAAAAAAAGTTTATGGTGACGAAAGAAAAACGCAATTTAAAAAATTTGTAAGTTTCTCAAAAGAAGATTTAACTAAAGAAGAAGATTTAGTCGTCACATTGTCAAATGCTGGCTACGTAAAAGCCCAACCAGTAGATTCTTATAGTTCCCAAAAAAGAGGCGGGAGGGGTAAGATTGCGGCTAAAGTTAAAGATGAGGATTTTATTGAGAAACTTTTTGTAGCAAATTCTCACGATACGATTTTATGCTTTTCAAGCCTAGGAAAAGTTTATTGGCTTAAAGTTTATGACATTCCCCAATCAGGAAGGTCTGCAAAAGGAAAAGCAATTGTGAATATTCTTTCACTCGCGCAATTTGAAAAAATCACGGCTATTGAAAAGATAAGTAGTTATGATGAAAATCTATATGTTTTAATGGCAACAAGTAATGGAATTATAAAAAAGACAAAATTGTCTGACTTTTCAAGACCTAGATCTTCTGGTTTGATAGCAATAAATTTAAAGGATGGAGATAGTTTAATAGAGGCATGTGTTACCAATGGTAAAAAGCAAATAATGTTATTTTCAAGCGCAGGTAAAGCAATTAGATTTAATGAAATTGATGTCACATGTGTTGGAAGAAGTGCGGCTGGAGTTAAAGGTATTACTTTAGGTAAAGACCATAGTGTTATAAGCATGATTACTAGTGATCAAGATGACGCAGATGATATTTTGATTGCAACAGAAAATGGATATGGAAAAAGAACTGGATTAAATGAATTTTCAATACAGAAAAGGTCAGGAAAAGGCAATATTGCTGTTAAAACATCTGATCGAAATGGAAAAGTTGTTGGCGCTTTAAAAGTTAATGAAAATGATGATTTAATGTTGATAACAGATCATGGTACTTTAGTAAGAACTTTTATTAAGGATATAAGACAATTAGGAAGAAATACGCAAGGAGTTAAATTGCAAAAAATGGGTAAAAATGAGAAATTATCACAAATAGAAAAAGTTGAAGAAGATAAAATTGAGTAATAAAAAAAATTTATTATGAGTGAAGATATAAAAAAAATTAGGAAAAAAATAGATTCTTTAGATGAAGAAATTATATCTCTTTTAAACCAAAGAGCTCAGGAAGCAGTAAATATATCTAAGGAAAAAGAAAAAAATGAACCTATAGATAATTTTTATAATCCTGAGCGAGAAGCAAAAGTTTTAAGACGCATAAAAGAACTGAATAAAGGTCCTTTGTCAAATGAAAATATTGTAAAGCTTTATAGAGAGATTATGTCTTCATGTTTATCATTAGAAGCACCTTTAAAAGTTTCATATCTTGGACCTAAGGGCACATATACACAACAAGCAACCCAAAATCATTTCGGTAAATCTGTATTATCAATCCCACACGTTTCTGTAGATGAAGTGTTTTCTTCTGTTGAAAAAAGAGACTCCCATTATGGTGTTGTCCCAGTAGAAAATTCAACTCAAGGTATAGTTTCATCGACCCTAGATATGTTTATGAAATCTTCGCTTAAAATTTCTGGTGAAATAGAAATATCTATACATCACAATATTTTATCTTCGTCAGAAAAATTAAATAATATAAAGAAGCTTTATGCGCATCCACAGTCCTTTTCGCAGTGCAAAGAATGGATTGAGAAAAATATGCCTGAGTGCGAGAAGATTAATTCTTCATCTAATGCTGAAGCAGCATTAATTGCGTCCAAGGAAGAAAAAACTGCTGCAATCGCAAGTGAAGCTGCCTCTGAGATATATAAATTAAATATCATTAGTAAAAATATTGAAGACAATCTCAATAATTCAACAAGATTTTTAGTTATAGGTGATAGAGACACAGAGCCATCAGGTAACGACAAAACAAGTATTATTGTCTCTACAAAAAATAACTCTGGCGCTCTATATGGATTATTAGAGCCGCTATCAAAACATAATGTAAGCATGACTAGAATTGAATCAAGGCCTTCAAAACATAATAACTGGGAATATATATTTTATTTAGATTTGGATGGCCATATTAAAGATAAATCATTACAAAAAGCAAATGATGCAATAAAAGAAGAAGCTAGCTTATACAGATTTCTTGGCTCATACCCAGCTGCACATCGAAAATAAAATGTCTAATAAATTAAAAAAATCTAACAAAAATATTTTAGTTATAGGATTAGGTTTAATTGGTGCATCCTTGTGTAGGACTCTTAAAGATGGCAAAAAATATGAAAAAATTATTGGCCATGATTCGAATGAAGAAGTAATGGACTATGCGATAAAAAAAGATTATGTAGACGAGATTGAATATAATCTAAAAAATTCTATTCAAAAATCTGATATTATAATTTTTTGTGTTCCTGTAAAAGAAATTAATAAAATACTTGATTCAGCAAGTAATTTTTTTAATACGGAGAAAATATTTACTGATACATTAAGTACAAAAAATATAATAAAAAAATATTTTAAAGATAATGACATTGAAAATATAAATAATTTTATTTTTTCTCACCCCATGGCTGGAACAGAAAATTATGGTATTAAAAATTCTCAAGCTGATCTATTTAAAAATGCAACCGTATTAGTTAGTCCCCTTACAAAAAATAAATTAATAACTACAAATAATAAAAATTTTGAATGTATAAATGATTTTTGGAAATCAATAGATTGTAATGTATCTAAAATAAATGATTATGATCATGATGAAATATTGGCTGCATTTAGTCATGTGCCTCATTTTATTTCATTTTCTTTATCAAAAATTTTGAAAGACTCTAAGAATTATAATTTTCAAGACTTTCCTTGGGCTTATCCAAATAAAGGAAGCCTTTCAGATATGCTAAGAATTGCAAATAGTGATGCAGAAGCTTGGGCAAATATTTTTTCATCTAACAGTTCTCAAATCCAAAATTTCTTAGATAATTATATTTTGGAGTTAGAGAAACTAAAACTTTTGATAAATAAAAAAGATACTGATGAGCTAATATCTTACCTAAAAAAATCCAAACCCCTTAAATAACATGCCAGAACAGTTTATAGTAAATCCATCAGATAGCATAAGCGGAATAACCCACGTCCCTGGTGACAAATCAATTTCTCATAGATCACTGATTTTATTATCTATTTCTGAAGGAGTTGGAAATATCACAGGTTTATTAGAGTCTGATGATTGCTTGGCTACATTAGAAATCTTTAAAATGCTAGGTGTCGTTATTAATAGGAATAAAGATAATTCATATACTGTTCACGGTAAAGGACTGTATGGATTATTGAAACCAAAAAATAAGTTGAATTGTGGAAACTCTGGTACAAGCATGAGGTTACTATGTGGATTACTTAGTGCTCAAAATTTTTCTAGTGAATTAATAGGTGATGATTCATTAAGCAGTAGGCCAATGGAAAGAATTTCTTCTCCATTAACACTAATGGGAGCAAATATTAAGACTTCAAGCAAAGGAACATCTCCAATAATTATAAAACCTTCAAAAAAAATATCAGCAATTGAATATAAAATGCCAATTGATAGCGCTCAAATTAAATCATCCATAATTTTAGCAAGTTTATATGCAAGAGATAATACTAGTATTATAGAAAATATTTCTACCAGAGATCATACAGAAAACATAATAAATTTTCTTGGTGGAAATATTGAGAATAATAATAATATGGTAACTGTAAATCCCAGAAATGCTTTATTATCTAAAGATATTGATGTCCCCGGAGACATTTCATCAGCAATGTTCATAATTGTAGGATGTCTAATTTCTAAAAACTCAAAAATAACACTCAAAAATATTGGTTTGAATAAATTAAGAATTGGCGGTTTAGAAATACTTAAAATGATGGGTGCTGAAATTGAAATTAGTAATCTTAAAAATTATGGTCCAGAGCAAGTAGGTGATATTAATGTTAAATCTTCAAAGCTAAATGGTATTAAAATTCCAAGTAATTATATAGCAAGTGCTATAGATGAATTTCCAATAATATTTATTGCGGCATCTTTAGCTGAAGGGAAAACAATACTTAGAAATGCAGAAGAATTAAGGCATAAAGAAAGTGATAGATTATATGCAATGTCTGAAGGTTTAAAAAAATGTAAAATTGAAAACAAGTTATATCATGACGGCATTGATATTACAGGAGGTAAAATTAGTGGTGCTGTTATTGATAGTTTCAGCGACCATAGAATTGCCATGTCGTTCGCAATAGCAGGTTTAGTTTCTAAAGGAACTATGACAATTATGAATACAGAAAACGTTTCAACCTCATTTCCAGATTTTTTCAAGTTAACTAAAGATATAGGTTTAAATATTGATAGGAGAGTTATTTGAGCTCAAACATAATAACTTTTGATGGACCTAGCGGAGTTGGTAAAGGAACAATAGCTATGATGGTTGCCGAAAAGTTTGGTTATAAATATTTAGATAGTGGATCTTTATATAGATCTTTGGCTTTAAAGCTATATGAAAAAAATAATAATTTTGACACGGTTTTAGAAAATTTAGACCAATGGACGAATGATATTATTATTGATTTTAAATATATTAAAGGGCAGAAATTTCAAATATTTGTCAATGGCGAGGATTATTCTGAGAAGATAAGAACAGAGCAGGTTGCGATTTTAGCTTCTAAAATAGCAAAAGATAAGCGTGCAAGAGATATGCTGGAAGTTTATCAGAGAAATTATCTAGATGGCTCTGGCTTGGTAGCAGATGGAAGAGATATGGGCACAAAAGTCTTTAGAGAAGCAAATATTAAGTTTTATTTGACTGCCTCAGTTGAAAAAAGGGCAGAAAGGCGATTAAATCAGTTGAAAGATCAAGGAATTAGTGCTAACTTGCCGAACCTCATACATAAACTTATGTTAAGAGATAAGGCTGACATGGAGAGAATTAATTCTCCTCTAATGCCAGCTAAAGATGCAGTAATTATAGACACAAGTGATATTAGTGTATCTGAGGTATTTGATAAAACTATAAACATTATAAATAAGAGAAAACGTAAAATATATGAGTGAAGATTTTTCAATTTTATTAGAAGAAAGTATTTCTAAACTTCAAGTTAAGGCAGGAGCCATTGTAATGGGCACTGTTATCGATGTAAAAAAAGATTTAGTTATTGTAAATGCAGGTCTTAAATCTGAAGGTATGATTCCAATTGATCAATTTATAGGTTTTGATGGAAAAGTAGAAGTTCAGGAAGGCGACACTGTTGAAGTGACTGTAGATGCAATAGAAGATGGTTTCGGAGAGACGAAGTTATCAAGAGAAAAAGCAAAAAAAGCAAGAGCTTGGGTTTCACTATCAGAAGCTTTTGAAGAAAAGAAAATTTTAGAAGGTAGGATTACAGGCAAGGTTAAAGGTGGTTTCACAGTTGATTTAGCCGATATTAAGGCATTTCTACCCGGTTCTTTAGTTGATGTTAGGCCAGTTAGAGAAACAACTTATTTGGAAGGAAAAGATTTAGAATTTATAGTTATTAAAATAGACAAAAAAAGAAATAATGTTGTTGTTTCCAGAAAAGCTGTACTAGAATCCGAAAATAGCGAAGAAAGAGATGAGCTAATATCAAACTTAGAAGAAGGATCAATTGTTAAAGGAATTGTTAAAAATATAACTGACTATGGTGCATTTCTAGATTTAGGTGGTGTCGATGGATTATTGCATATTACAGATATGGCATGGAAAAGAGTTAGGCATCCATCGGAACTTATAAACATTGGAGACGAAATAGAAGTTAAAGTTTTAAAATTTGACAAAGAAAAAACAAGAGTCTCTCTGGGATTAAAACAACTTAATGAAGATCCATGGTTTGAAATTAGCAAGGCTCACCCAGAAGGATCAAAATTAAAGGGAAAAATCACTAATATCGCAGACTATGGTTGCTTTGTAGAAATACATAATGGAGTAGAAGGTCTAGTACATGTTTCAGAGATGGATTGGACTAACAAAAATGCAAATCCTGAAAAGTTGGTGACTATTGGGCAAGAAATTGAAGTTATGATATTAGATATAGACCCAGAAAGAAGAAGAATATCCTTAGGAATTAAACAATGCTTGCCAAACCCATGGACAAAATTTATTGATAGCCATGAAGTTGGAGAAATTATATCTGGAAAAATAAAATCTATAACAGATTTCGGTATATTTATAGGTCTAGATGATGGAATAGATGGTTTAGTGCATCTATCTGATTTATCTTGGACAGAAAGCGGAGATGTTGCTGTAAGAAACTATAAAAAAGGTGATGAATTAAAAACAGTTTTAATTTCGGCTGATACTGATCGAGAAAGGATTTCGCTAGGTGTGAAGCAGCTAACAGTTAATAAATTTCAAGAATATATACAGTCCAACCAAAAAGGTTCAAAAGTTACTGGTAAAATAATAGAAAAAACACCTAAATCTTTAACAATTATGTTAAACGATGATGTTTCTGGGACTCTAAAATTATCAGAGTTAGCCGATGATAAAAATGTTGATTCAATGCAAGAAGGTGAAGAATTAGATTTAATGATAATCAATATTGATAAAAAAAATCAATCAATAAACTTATCTATGAAAGCGTTGGTTAAGAAAAATGAGGACCAGGCATTAGATGAGTATAATAAAAATAATGAATCAGTTGGAAGTTCTCTAGGGGATATATTAAAAGAACATATAGATAAATAATGCTCTACGATTGATATAAATTTTTAGGAAAGTCGCTATGGATGAAAAAAGAGAATCTATAACAAAATCTGAATTAATCGATAAAATTTCAGCAAAATTACCTCAACTTGGTAATAAAGATGTTGAGCTTTCAGTCAAAACATTAATTGAAAAAATTATAGATTCATTATCTCAGGGCGATAGAACAGAGGTTAGAGGGTTTGGCAGCTTCTCCGTGCATTTTAGGAAGCCAAGAATAGGCAGAAATCCTAAAACAGGTGACTCAGTATCATTACCAGGGAAAAATGCAGCTCATTTTAAGCCTGGTAAGGTTTTACGAAATAGAATAAATAATTCACAGGACATAGATTAATAAAAAACATATAATAGTATATATATGAATAATATTTTAATTGTATGTTTAGAATTTTATCTTTAATTTTAGCAATATTAATGAGCGTAATCAGCGTTGTAGTTGTTTATTATAACAATATTCCCTATACAATAGATTTTAATATCATACAGTTTTCTGAAATTCCATTTGGAGTAGCACTATTTATAGCAATGATTTTTGGCGTGCTTATATCTTTATTTTTTTTGATTGGTTTATTGTTAAGCATGAGAAAGAAATATAAAAAATTAAAGAAAGATCATGACCTGATCAATAAAGAAGTTCAAAATTTAAGAAGAATTCCAATACAAGAGTAAAAAATGTATATTGCAATTTCAACAATAATTTTAGTGATAATAATAGTTTCAGCGATACTATTCTATATATCGGTAAAGTCATTTTACAAGAAAAAAAAAGATTCAATTCCTTTGGAATATTTACAAAGTATGAATTATTTATTATCAGAGCAACATGATAAAGCTTTAGATAAATTTATGTCAATGGTGGGATTAAACCAAGACACAGCAGAAACACATATTATTCTTGGAAATTTATTTAGAAATAGAGGAGAAGTTGATAGAGCTATTAGAATACACCAAAATTTAATTGCGAGACCTGAGTTAAAACCTGATTTTAAAAATGAATGTTCTCTAGAATTAGCAAAAGATTTCTTAAAAGCAGGTTTTCTAGATAGGGCCGAACTTATCTTATCAAGATTATCTTCGGAAGTTGATTCTCCTGCTGAAATATTAAATTATCTTAAAGAAATATACGAAAGTGAAAAAGACTGGAAGAAAGCAATTGAAATTACAACAAAGATACAATCAATTAATAAAAAAGATTATTCAGATATATTATCTCATTATTATTGTGAATTAGCAGAATTAGAGTTAATCGCACCAACCCATGAAAGAAGTGAGAAAGCAAAAAAGTATATTAATAAGGCATTAAATTGTAATAAAAATTCTTTTCGAGCTTCAATGCTGCAAGGTGATTTATACTTTTTAAATAGAGATTTTTCTAGTGCACTAAAAAGGTACCTCTTTGTATATGAAAATTATGAAGAAAACTCATATTTAGTTATCAAGAAACTCAAAAATACATACAACTCACTTGAAAGAAAAGAAAACTTTTTTACATTTATAAAAAATATATCAGATGTGGCTAATCCTATAGATTTGTACTCATATTTAAATTCTGAAAGTAAAGATGAGATAAGTAATATTGATATAACAAACCTATATGAAGAAGAATTTCGCAAGGGTAATGCAACTTTAACTCAGTTATCTGAATATCTTGATCTAATAGATAAAAATAAAATAGCATTTGATAATAAAAGCTTAAATAACATTAAAAAATGCTTAGATTCCTACAAGGCGAAAGAATCTACTCACGAATGTATAAATTGCGGATTTAAAAGTATTACGCATTACTGGCAATGCCCAAGTTGCCAGAACTGGTCATCAATAAAAAGGAAAATCTTAAATAAACATAAGACTGATCACTATGTCGTTTGAAGAAAGTAACATGCCAAAAATTATTGTAGCTTTAGATTGTGATAATGAAGAAAAAGCTTTATCAATAGCAAAAAAACTTAGTCCAAAATTATGTGCTTTAAAAGTCGGATTAGAACTATTTGTAAGTTATGGTCCAAATATAATAAAAAAGCTTCATCATTTAGGGTATAAAATTTTCCTAGATCTTAAATTTCATGATATAAATACCACAGCCATAAAATCATCTGTAGCAGCAGCAAAATTAGGTGTATGGATGATGAATATTCATTCTAGTGGCGGCACAAATATGATGAAAAATGTTATGAATGAAATAAAACAAAATAATTTTGACACTCTAGTCTTGGGGGTAACAATTCTGACATCATTGGATGATAAAGATATAAAAGAAATAGGTTACGCTAATAATGTTAAAGAACAGGTATTGAGCATGACAGATCAATGTTATCATTCAAATTTGAATGGCGTAGTTTGTTCTGCATCAGAAGCTAAAGCAATCAAAGAAAAATATCCAAAGAATTTCATATGTGTTTGCCCAGGCATAAGATTATCTGAAAATAATAATAATGACCAAAAACGTATTGTAACGCCTGAAATTGCTGCAAAAAATGGAGCAGATTATATTGTTGTAGGTAGACCTGTATTAGATAGTATTGACCCATTAGCTTCTTTAAAAAACATAAAAGATAAATTTTATAAGGCTCTCTAAAAAATTTATGAAAAAAAATATAAAACCAAAAATTGCTGTATTTCCAGTTGCAGGAATGGGAACTAGATTTCTACCAGCAACTAAGGCAAGCCCAAAAGAAATGTTACCGATAGTAGATAAGCCCTTAATTCAATACGCAGTAGAAGAAGCAATAGACGCTGGTATAGAAATTATGGTTTTTATAACTGGAAGAAATAAAACTAGTATTCAGAATCATTTTGATAAAGCTTATGAGATTGAGACCGAGCTAGAAAGAAAAAAGAAGATGAAGGAACTTGATCTTATCAAAAATATAATACCAAGTAACATAAAGTGTATTTATATAAGACAACATCAGCCTTTAGGATTAGGGCATGCAGTTTTATGTGCTAAGCCTGCTGTAGGAGACAACCCTTTTGCAGTTATATTAGCAGATGACATGATTTTATCTTCAGAAGAGGGTTGTTTGTCGCAAATGGTAAATAAATATGAAGTAATTAATTCAAGTATTCTTGCTGTGGAAAAGGTCAAAACCGAAAATTTAAATAAATATGGAGTAATAGACGGTCATAAAAATAAAGATAATGACTGGGAATTGGTAAATATAGTTGAAAAACCAAATAAAGAAGATGCGCCAAGCGATATGGGTGTTGTAGGAAGATATATATTAAAACCGTCAATTTTCGATATATTGGAGGACACAGTCCAGGGGCTGGGTGGCGAAATACAATTGACAGACGCGATAGCAAGACAAATTGATATCGAGAAAGTATATGCTTATGAATTTAAAGGAAAAAGATTTGATTGTGGTAATAAACTTGATTTTTTAAAAGCTTCAATAGAATATGGTTTAAACCATGAAGAGTTATCAAAAGAACTTAAGAATTATTTAAAAAGTTTAGATATATAAATTATAAAATTTTGATTAGTTAAATGATGGCTCCCCCGGACGGGCTCGAACCGCCGACCTAGTGATTAACAGTCACCCGCTCTACCAACTGAGCTACAGGGGAATATAATTTTTGAATAAGATATTATACTTATTTTTTGTAATATTCATAATGTTATTCTTAAAATTAGGTAAAAATCAATGAAAAAATATATCTTAATAATTCTTGTTTTAAATATAAGTGATTTATATGCTCATAATTTGTCTTTGAAAGATGAATTATTAATGCAACATACTCATGAAAAATTAATAGTAAAAGATGTAATAGCCAATGATAGCTTAAAAATATGGAAAAAATTAATGGAAACAGAATATGATGAAAATATCAAAAGTGACTATCAAATTAAAATTGAATATACAAAAAAAACATCAGAAGTAAATTTAATAATTTTTCAACCAAAAGACTTCAAGGCAAAAAAAGCCATAATAGATCTTCATGGATGTAACGGCATAATGGGAAGACAGTTAAATTGGGCTAGAAAATTTATTTCGTGGAAATACATGTTTATTACGATTGATAGTCTAAGACCAAGAGGCGTTGATAGCGTTTGCAAGGATTATTATAGAGTACCAACATTTCAAAGAGCAATAGATGCTCATACTACAAAAGAATACGTACAAAAAAATTATAATCATATTAATAAAGACTATATATCTATTTTTGGTTTTTCTCATGGAGCGACAGCTGTTCTTGATTCTTTATATGCCTCAATGGGAAATAATAAAAATCCTTTTAAAAATGCAATAGCATTTAGTCCGTGGTGCTCTGGACATTATACAAAAATAAATACATCTCATACAAAGCTTATGATAATAATTGGTGATAGAGATTCATGGACCCCATCAAAAAGATGTGAAAAAATGCTTACAACCAAGCCAGAAAATTATATATTACATATTTTAAAAGGCGCGTATCATAGTTTTGATAGTTTCATGGATATCCAGTCGGTAGAGGGCCATACAATAGGACATAGTCAAAAAGCAACGAACCAAAGTTATAAACATATGAAAGATTTCTTGGGAATATCATTAGATAATTGAATTAATAAATATATTCTATACATATATGAAATTTTGGATATATACAAAAAATAAAAAATCATTAAAATATCTCATATGAAAAAAAATACCAAAAATTTTTATTTACTACAAAAAAAAATTCAAGAATTGAATACACATAAATTATTTGAAATTGGAAATAATTTTACAGAAAACGAATTAAAAATTTTTATGAGTCATCATGTTTATGCAGTATGGGACTTTATGAGTATTGTTAAGTGCCTTCAAAATTTTGTGTGCCCATCAAATTATCCATGGAAGCCAAGCAAATATACTAGAAATGGTATTGCACATCTTATCAATGAAATAATACTTTCTGAGGAATCTGATTATGATGATGATAATAATTATTTTTCACATTTTGATCTATATATTATGGCAATGAGTGATATTGGTGCTGATACGTCTGAGATTAATAATTTCATAAATAATATTGATTATTCTAATACAAAATTCGAAAACAGTGAAAATCTAAATATACCAAAACCTAGCCTAGAATTTATAGAAAATACTTTTGATTGTTTGTATTCAAAAAGTTTTTGTAATACTGCTGCTATATTTACATATGGAAGAGAGACTACAATACCAGATATGTTTTCAAAAATTTTAATTAAAATTGATAATAATAATAAAAATTATTCTAAACTTAGATCATATATTAAAAGGCATATTGAAATTGATAGCTCAAGACATGGCCCATTATCACTAAAGCTATTTGAATATTCTTGTGATAGTAGCCAAGAAAAATATGATGAAGCAATTTTATATGCTATTAGAGCAATAGAAAAGCGTATTTTATTGTGGGATGGAGTATATGATCAGATTTTGAGATTAAATTAGTAAGGATTTAATTCTGTCTACTGCTTTTTCAAGATTTTCTAAGCTTGTTGCAAAAGATATTCTTATATGGTTTTTAGATCCAAATGCTGTACCAGGAACCACTGCAACATTCGCCTCATTTAAAAAATATTCTGCTAGATCAAAATCATCTTTTATACCTTCAAGCTTATCAATTAATCCATTAACATTTACAAAAGCATAAAATGAACCTTCTGGCTTCTTATACTCTATACCATCAATTTCATTCAATTCGCTGTGTAAAAACTCAGACCTTTCTTGATATTGCTTAACCATTATATCAACTTCATCTTTATTACCTTGTAAAGCTTCTATAGCAGCTGACTGAGAAACGGAACAAGTGCATGATGTACTTTGAGATTGAATTTTTTTCATAGCGCCAATTATTTTCTTGTTACCAGCTGCATATCCAATTCTCCATCCTGTCATTGCATAAGCTTTTGAAACACCATTTAAGATAATTGTTTGATCATATAATTCTGGACATACATTTAATATATTGGTGAAATTTTTTTTACTAAATATTATATGTTCGTATATATCATCGGAAGCAATAATAATTTCAGGGTGTTTTTTTAAAATATTACCAATATCTTTAAGATCAGCCTCACTATAAACAAATCCAGAGGGGTTAGATGGGCTGTTTAATAAAAGCATTTTTGTTTTACTTGTAATGTGTTTTTCAAGCATTTTTCCTGTTACTTTAAAATCTGTGTCGCTATTTGTTTCTATAAATACTGGAACTGCGTCTGATAATTTAACTATTTCAGGATACGAGACCCAATATGGTGATGGTATTAAAACTTCATCACCCTCATCAAGAGTTGCTTGGCATAAATTATAAATACTTTGTTTGCAACCTGCAGAAACTAAAATTTGGTCCTCAGAATAATCTAATTTATTTTCATTTGTAAATTTTTTAACGATAGCCTTTTTTAAAGGTAACATGCCATCTACAGGAGTATATTTTGTGTTGCCTGATTTAATCGATTTAATTGCTGCTTTTTTTATATGCTCAGGTGTATCAAAATCAGGTTCACCAGCACTTAAGGATATAATATCTTTGCCCTGCGCAATTAATTCACGGGCCTTCATACTCATCGCAATAGTAGCGGAAGTTTTTGTCTTCGAGATCCTCTTTGAGAGCTTCATATTAAATGTATTATATAAACTTACTTGGATATTATGATATTCTAATCTAGAATCATAGCTTATTTTTGATTAAAAACAATTTTTTTATATATATATGAACAAAAAAAAATTTAATTTAATTTCTAAGTATAAGCCTTCTGGAGATCAACCAGAAGCAATTAGCAAATTAATAGAAGGTTTGGATTCCGGTTTGAGCTCACAAGTGCTGCTCGGAGTGACAGGTTCTGGAAAAACTTTCACAGTTGCTAATATTATAGATAAATTACAAAGACCAACTATTGTTCTTGCCCCAAATAAAACCTTAGCAGCTCAGCTTTATGGGGAAATGAAAGAGTATTTTCCAAAAAATGCAGTCGAATATTTTGTTTCATATTATGATTATTACCAACCGGAAGCATATGTACCAGCAAAAGATAGTTATATTGAAAAAGACGCAGCTATTAATGAGCATATCGAGCAGATGAGACTATCTGCCACCAAAGCTTTATTTGAAAGATCCGACACAATTATTGTAGCTTCCGTTTCATCAATATATGGTCTTGGGGATGCTAAGTCATATCAAGAAATGGTTCTTCATCTTTCCAGAGGAGAAATTATTGACCAAAGAAAAATTTTAAGAAGGCTTGCAGAAATACAATATACTCGAAACCAAACTGAATTAAAAAGAGGAACATTTAGAGTAAATGGCGATATTATTGACGTTCATCCTGCAGACTCAGAAAATGAAGCGGTAAGAATAGAATTGTTCGGGGATGAAATTGAAAAACTAAGTTATTTTGATTACCTAACAGGTGAGATAATAAAAGTTGTGCCTAGGCTTACAATTTATCCAAAGACTCATTATGTCACACCGCGAGAAGTTCTTTTAAAAGCCATTGATGATATCGGTATTGAATTAGAATTGACCTTAAAAAAATTTAGATCCGAAAACAAACTTGTTGAAGCCCAAAGACTTGAAGAAAGAACTAAATTTGATTTAGAAATGATAAAAGAAATCGGATACTGTTCTGGAATAGAAAATTATTCAAGATATCTTTCAGGTAGAAGCCCAGGTGAGGCCCCACCTTGTTTAATAGACTACTTGCCATCAAATGCTTTAATGATTATGGATGAAAGTCATGTTACTGTGCCACAATTTAGAGGTATGTATTTAGGAGACAGGTCAAGAAAGCAAACATTGGTAGATTTTGGTTTCAGACTTCCATCCGCATTAGATAATAGACCTCTTCAATTTGCCGAGTTTGAAACATTATCTCCACAATTAATATATGTATCAGCTACACCAGGTGATTATGAGTTTGATAAATCTGATCAAGTGGCAGAACAGGTAGTAAGACCAACAGGGTTAATAGATCCAGAAATTGAAGTTAGGCCCGCATCAACACAAGTTGATGATTTATTGAGCGAGATATCAAATACTGTGAAAAAAAATGAAAGGGTCTTAGTAACAACATTGACAAAAAGAATGTCAGAAGATTTATCAAGCTATCTTCAAGAGCACAATATAAAGGTAAAATATCTACACTCTGATATAGATACAGTTCAGAGAGTAGAAATAATACGAGGATTAAGGCTAGGAGAATTTGATGTTTTAGTAGGTATAAATTTATTAAGAGAAGGGTTAGACATTCCTGAAGTATCATTAGTAGCTATTTTAGATGCAGACAAAGAAGGTTTTTTAAGATCGGACAGATCATTAATACAAACTATTGGAAGAGCAGCTAGAAATATTAATGGTAAAGCGATTTTATATGCTGATAATATTACTGGATCGATAAAAAGAACAATAGCAGAGACAGAGAGAAGAAGAGAAAAGCAAATTTCACATAATAAAAAAAATAACATCAAGCCAAAAGGTGTAAGTAAATCCATACCAGATATTATGGAGGCGGAATCATATGAAAAAAATGATAAAAAGTATATTGATAATGAGTTTCTCAATGAATATACAAATATTAGCCCTTCAATTGCGATGAAAAAAATAAAAAAACTTGAAAAAAAAATGTATGGTCATGCTACAAATCTGGAGTTTGAAGAAGCTTCACAAATAAGAGACGAAATTAAAAAAATTAAAGAATTTATTTTTTCAAAATCAGACCAAAATACTGCAAGTTAATACATTTTTACAATAATTCTTCCAATATTCTTTCCTGATACAATTTTTTTTGAAAATTTAATAGCATTTTTTAATTCTATTATATTACTGCTAATAATATTTAATTTTGTTGGCTTATAGATTTTAGATAACTTTTTCCATATATATATTCTTTTGTCGTTAGGATAGTTTGTTGAAGATACACCTAATAAATTTACACCCCTTAATATAAATGGAATAACAGAGGTGTTTAATTTTGAATCCATTGCCATACCAATAGTAACAATATTGCCATTTTGCGATGTACTTTTAATTATCCAATCAAGGACTTCTCCACCAACATTATCTATGCCACCAGCAAACATTTCTTTATTCAAAATTTTTTCATTAAAATTAGAATTATATTTTATAATCTCGTCAGCACCTATGGATTTAAGATAATTTTTAGATGATGTTTTTCTTGTGACTGCTATTGTTTTGTAGCCCATATTTTTAAGTATATTAATAGATATACTACCAACACCACCAGTTGCACCTGAGATTATAATAGGACCTTGTTTAGCGTTTTGTTTATTTAGTAGCATTTTTTCAATTGCGATAGCGGCTGTAAAACCTGCAGTTCCAATTTGCATTGTGCTTAATAGATTAAGGTTAGTTGGTATCTTTGTAAGAATATCAGCAGGTACATATACATATTCAGACAACCCACCATTGATAATTTCTCCTAATCCAGCACCAGTGGCAAGAACTTTATCGCCTTTTATAAATTTTTTTGAGTTACTTATCTGCACGACCCCTGATAAATCTAAACCAGGTGTGAGGCTTGGTTTTCTAATAATTTTAGATTTACCGGTTATAGATAGAGCATCTTTATAATTAAGGCCTGAATATTTTACTTTTACAAGAACATGATTTTTTTTTACTTCTTTAAAATTTCTTGTTATAAGATCAACTTTATGAACTTTTTCATTATAAGAAACTAATAGACAATTATAATTTTTCATTTTTTAGAGAGTTATATAATTTATCAGCTTTTACATTCGCAGAATTTAGAAACTTGTCAACTACAGTAAAGTGTCCCATTTTCCTTCCTTTTTTAGCAATAGTTTTATTGTATAGATGTAAAAAAATATCCTTATTATTTCCAAAATTTAAGTCGAGAGATTTATTTTCCCATAGGTCACCTAGTAAATTTAGCATTACAGAATTATATTTTAGATGCGAATCTTGGGGTGGAAGATTTTTTAATATTCTTACTTGATGCTCAAACTGAGATATATTACAACCCTCTATAGAATAATGACCGCTATTATGAGTTCTTGGAGCAATTTCATTTACTAAAACATTATTTTTATCATCTATAAAAAATTCAATGCAGATAATACCGGTATAATTTAAGCTAACACAAATTTTTTCAGTAATAGTTTGCACACTTTTATTTATTTTATCATTGATATCCGCAGGTATAAGAGATTTATGCAAGATATTATTTACGTGTATATTTTCACTTATAGGTAAATAAATCACTTTTTCTTTATAACATGCGGCAACCTGTGATATTTCTTTTTTTAAATTAACTTTTTTCTCCAAAACAAAACTTGTTACATTAAGTTTTTTATAGGCATTTTTTAGCTCTTCAAAATTATTTACAATTACTTGCCCCTTGCCGTCATAACCAAAAGTACTTGTTTTTAATATATAAGGCCAATTTTTAATTTTCTCAAGAGTGTATAATTCTTGCTTTGAATTTATCTTATAATATTCTGTAGTTGGTATTCCTTGTTCTTTCAAAAATTCTTTTTCTAATATTCTATTTTGAGTTATTTTAAGAGAATTCGAGTTTGGAAATACCTCAATATTTTTTTCCAATAATTCAAGTGTTTTATACGGGATATTTTCAAATTCTGTTGTGCACACTTCACAATAATTAATTACAGTTTCTAATGCTTTTGAATCGGTAAATTCTGCATTAATAAACTTATTTGCAATTTTTCCTGCTGGGCAGTCTTTATCAGGATCAAGAACCAAAACTTCTTCACCCATCATTTGAGCTTTTTCAGTAAACATTAAACCGAGTTGCCCGCCACCTAACATGGCAATTAAATTTTTATTTCTCATTTATGTATGTATTTATTTAAGTTTTTTCTTTAGTACTATTTTTCTTTGTGTTTCTCTAAAATTTAAAAGTTTTTTGCTTAATGCTTGATCGTTATTTGATATAACTGATATTGCAAAAAGTGCGGCATTTGAAGCACCAGCTTCTCCTATTGCAAATGTTGCAACTGGTATGCCTTTTGGCATTTGAACAATTGAAATAAGTGAATCTTTTCCCTTTAGGTATTTAGTGTGTACAGGCACCCCAAGCACAGGTATTTCTGTTTTTGAAGCAATCATTCCTGGTAAATGAGCTGCACCACCTGCACCAGCAATAATACATTTAATGCCTCTATTTTTAGCTGTTTCAGCATATTCATACATTGTATCTGGGGTTCTGTGAGCAGATACAACCTTTGCTTCATATATAACGCCAAACTCCTCTAAAATTTCTGTAGCATGTTTCATAATAGGCCAATCGCTGTCACTGCCCATTACAACACCTACAATTGGTTTGTCACTATCAGCCATAATATTTCCTCTGTTCGTAAATATGTTATTATAGTAATTATATCATAAGCTATCTATAGACCTAAAATTTACTTAAAAATATTAAAAACTTTAATTTATGAAAAATATATTACATACATCTAACTTAACAAGCTTGAAAAAAATCTACCAAGGAAAGGTTAGGGATGTTTACGAAATAGATAATGAAAATATATTAATAGTTGCTACAGATAGAGTTTCAGTATTTGATGTAATTCTACCAACACCAATCCCAAATAAAGGAATAATATTAAATCAGGTTTCAAATTTTTGGTTTAAGAAATTTGAAAATTTAATAGAAAATCATACAAGCCCTTTAAATATAGATAACATAAATTTAACAAATGAAGAGTTTAATGAAATAGAGGGGAGATTTATAATAGCAAAAAAATTAAAAGCATTACCAGTGGAATCTATTGTTAGAAGTTATCTGATAGGATCAGGATATTCAGATTATTTATCTAAAGGATCAATATGCGATATAAATTTGCCTGAAAATTTGAAAATGGCTTCTAAGCTTCCAGATCTAATTTATACGCCATCATCAAAAGCAGAAATAGGAGATCACGATATTAATATAAGTTTTAAAGACATGGCAGACAAAATTGGTTTAGATATTTCAAATAAAATAAAAGATATAAGTATTAAAATATTTAACTTAGCTGATAAGCATTTAATAAAAAAAAATATAATTTTGGCAGATACTAAATTTGAGTTTGGATTATCTAAAGAAGGAAATTTAGTATTAATGGATGAATTGTTAACTTCAGATTCATCAAGGTTTTGGATTTTAGATAGTTACCAAGAAGGAATAAGTCCTCCTAGTTTAGATAAGCAATTTATAAGAGATTATGTAAAAAGTATATCCTGGAATGACTCAATGCCTCCACCAGAGCTACCAAAAGATATAGTGGAGAGAACCTCAGAAAAATATGAGAGCCTTAAAAAAATTTTAACGGATTAAAATAAATATGATTAAATGTATTACCTTTGACTTAGATGATACTCTATGGAGTATTAAGCCAGTAATTTCAAAAGCAGAAATTAGATTTCATGAGTGGTTAAAAATAAATTATCCTATAATATATCAAAATTTTTCAATAGAGCAGATGAGAGAATTTGTAAAAAAAACATCATATGATAATCCAAGTATTAAACATGATCTAACAAAAGTAAGAATCCAAGCCTATAATAATTTAAAAAATATTTATAAACTTGAAGATGCTATGCCTGAAAATGCATTTCAATATTTTATGAAGTATAGAAATAAGGTTACATTATTTGATAATGTCGAAAAAGTATTGAATATTTTAAAAAATAAATATTTGATAGGAACTATAACTAATGGAAATGCATCATTGGAAGCAATAGGAATTAAAAATTATTTTGATTTCGAAGTAAAAGCATCAGAAGTTGGCCATATGAAGCCAAGAAAAGAAATATTTGAAGCTGTAATGGGGATTGCAAAATGCAAACCCTCAGAAATAATACATGTGGGCGATAGTTATGAAAAGGATATAATCGGTGCAATATCTGTAAATATGAATTATATTTGGATAAATCATAATAATGAGCCAGAAAAGAAAGCTAATAAAAAATACATAATCAAGAATTTTAATGAGATAACTGAGGTTTTAGAAAAATTTAAATAAGTTATGAAAGATAATAATGAAGAAAAATTTGAAAAGTTAGAAAAACAAATTGGTACTCTTAAATTTGTTATATTAATTATGGCTGCAGCATTAATATATAATTCTGCAATCAAAACTGGAATGCTAGGTGATTATAAGATAACAGCCAATACAATCGCAGCAAAAAAAATAATTCTAAAAGGAGATAATAATCAAAATTTAGGAATTTTAAGTGTTAGTGATAAAAACCAAGTAAGTATCATTTTAAATAACGCTGACAAACAAATTAAGATCAAACCTGACAACATAAAATTTTATAAAATTGACGATTCTGTCGATAAAATAATTTTCAAAATTCCTGATTGAAATTCAATTAAAAACTTCTTTTGTAATTTAACAACATCTCAAAACCAGGTGAATGGTACCCATAAACTTCTTCATAGTCGCGATTAAATATATTTTTGAATATAACTGATACTTTATTGGTATTATCTAAATCAAAATTTATTGTAGTATTAAGTAAATAATAATCACTAAGATGTTTTGTTACTGAAGGATATGAGCTAAAATCTGTATCTTTAATTTTTGATGAATAAAATAAATTTGTATTTATGTTTATGTTGTTATTAATTATTTTATTATAATTAATATTTATTATATTTTTTGGTCTTCTAACTTCTTGTTCTTGAGTGCTATTAGTTGCATTAAATTGTGTTGAGTCAACGTAATCGTGTGATATAGATAAATTAGTCGTTTTGTTTATATCATAATTAATTTTCGTTTCTAGTCCTCTCCTATGACTCCTATTCCCCATATTCTTAGCTGTATAACTTCCATTTTCATCGCTTACAAAACCATTTATCTCGTTTTTAAGCTTCATATTATAATATGTCTGACTAATATTTATATTATTGTCAAAAATATTGTACGAATAACCTAGCTCATATTGACGAGTGCTTTCAGGTTTAAGATCTTCGTTACCATTAAATGTACCAGCATAATAACCGTATCTCTCAGTAAAAGTTGGATTTTTAAAAGCTGTAGAATGATTAAAAAAAACTTTACCATTATCTAATATATAAGTTATTCCAGCTCTATGTGTATTGTTATTAGAAAATTTTTGATTTATAGTTCTTCTAGCTGATAAATCAAATTGAAAATTATTAATAGGATATATTAGTTCTGCACTAAAGGAACCGCTGTATTCTTTTTGCATTTGATTTCCATCTCCATAAGTATCGTCTTCTATCAACTGAGTAAAATTTATTTTCTCATATTCAAAGCCAAAACTTACAGTTGGGGTATATGTTGATTTTAATATATTCTTGAGACTTATAGACGTGTTAGAAAAAATTTTAAATTTTTCGGACTGTGTAATTGACTCCCACTTCCCATTACTTGGACTTGAGTCTAAATTCTTATTTATAGAATATTGCAAACCCTGTTTTGAATAAATATTTTTTGAAAGCATTTTACTATATTCATATTTAGAGTATATCTGATTTATATCAGTTGTAGCTTTTTGGTTATCAGAGACGTTCCCAAATGCATCCCTATCATTTTGTCTGTAAATATCAAAATAGAGAATTGTAAAATTATGATTTATTGATTTTATATTTAACTTAATATTATCATTTTCATATCTATTCCTGTCACCTGATGAACCACTTGTATCAACTCCACTAGATTCAAGTAAATTAAGATCTACTCCATATTGAAAAACTTTATTTTCACCTTTTATTGAATAATTTTTAATACTTGTATTATTACTTCCTGTGGTTAAATTAGCTGCATTTGAATTTATAGTTTTAATATTTATGACACCATTCATTGCATCAGTACCATGAACATTACTGTAAGCACCTCTTAGAATTTCAATTTCGCTAATATTGAATAAAAATAAATGTGAAAAATCATATTCGGATCCTGATGCTGCATCATTTACTTCTATACCATCAATCAAAACTAGCACATGGTTTGCTTCACCACCTCTAATTCTTAACTGATTTTGGCTCGCAATTCCTCCTGATTGACTTAGCGACAAACTAGTTTTATTTTTTAAAATATCTGATAGCGAAAAATTTATATTTTTTTTACTTAATTTTATAGTTTCTACGTTGCCAGAGTAGTTATCTAGTAAAATATTACTAGGGTTAGGTGAAATATAAATTAATGGGACTTCATCGCTATATGCAAATGCAATATTTGAAAATAAATAGATGGTTAAAATTGAACTAAAACGTATCATAATAAATTTACCTAAAAATTATTAATGCCTACGTTAGTACAACTCTTTTTGTACTTGTTCCAGCAGAGTTTAATTTTAAAGGTGATAAAAAAAATGTCAAGCATGCAAAGGCTTGGATATATTAGTTTTATTTTTCTATAAGCATTGAAAAATCAATAGATTCAATATTTTTAGTTAAATCACCAATAGATATGAAATCAATATTAAGATGTGAATATTTTTCAATATTTTTAAGACTTATATTTCCAGATACTTCAATTGATGTAATTCTTTTGTTAATTATTTTAGTGGCTTTTTTGATGTTTGGTAAACTGAAATTATCTAGCAAGATATTTTTAGGTTTATAATTTACAAGGATTCGTAAATCTTTAAGAGTTTCAACTTCTATTGAAACTTTTCTAAAAGAAGTATTCTTATTGATTTTTTTAAGAAAATCTTCATATGGTTGAGATTTATTAGTTATATGATTTTCTTTTATTAATATTTGGTCATAAAGTCCGTGCCTATGGTTAAACCCATTACCACATGTAACAGCATATTTTTGTGATACTCGTAATCCTGGAATTGTTTTCCTCGTATCTAGTAATTTTACCTTTCTATTTTTTATCTTTTCAGAGTAGAGTTTTGTCTTAGATGATATTCCACTTAAAAATTGTATAAAATTGAGCGCTACTCTTTCAGATATTAATAAAGTTCTTAAAGGTGCTTCTATTCGACATATTTTTTCTCCTTTCTTTATTTTGTCGCCATCATTTTTTAGCCATGTTATTTTTAATGTCCCCCCATATTTTTTTTGAATATATTTAAATGTGCTATTGAACCATATCTTTCCACAAAGTATTGCGTCTTCATTTGATTTTACAAAAGCTATTGATAGTTTATTTTTATCTTTTCCTAGTAGGCTAGTAGTTATATCTCCAGTTCCAAGATCTTCAGAGATTGCAATTGCAACATCTTTCATTGCAATCTTTGCTAAATTTTTTTTATTCACTAAATTATTTCCTTGTAAAATATTCTTTAGATAACTTAAATATTACAGGACTTAATAATACCAATGCTATTAAATTTGGTATAGCCATAAAGCCGTTCATTACGTCTGCTATTAGCCAAATTAGGTTAACGCTTTCTGCAGTTGTTCCTCCTAAATTTAACGCATACGCTCCAAGAACTATTGAAAGAAGCCATAATATTCTGTAAGGCATAATTGCTTTTGTGCCAAATATATAGGCTGAACACCTTTCTCCGTAGTAGCTCCAACCAATTATTGTAGTAAAGGCAAATAATATTAGCGAAATTGTTATAATTGATTCGCCTATAGATGACAAACCAAAAACAAATGCATTTGAAGTCAGTACTGCACCGTTATCTCCACTTTGCCATGCACCACTGATTACAATAACTAAAGCTGTAAGAGAGCAGATAATAATTGTATCGAAAAATGTCCCTAACATTGCAATTGTACCTTGCTTAACTGGGCTATTTGTTTTGGCTGCAGCATGAGCAATTGGCGCGCTACCTAATCCCGCCTCATTTGAAAAAACACCTCGCGCGATTCCAAATCTTATTGCCATTAAAACTGTCGCTCCTGCAAATCCGCCAGTTGCAGCTGTCCCATTAAATGCACTATCAATAATAATTCCAAATGCTGCTGGAACTTGATTAAAGTTCATTAAGACTATTATTAATGCTGATATTATATATAGCAGCGCCATCAAAGGAACAAGAGTAGTAGCAAATGCGCTTATTCTTTTAACACCCCCAATAATTACTAAGCCGGCTATAAAAGCTATAATTATCCCAGTTACAAGCGGTTCAACATTTAAAGTATTTTGCAATTGATTTGCAACTGTGTTTGATTGCACCATATTGCCAATTCCAAAAGCAGCAATAGTTCCAAATAATGCAAATAAAAAACCAAGCCATTTCCATTTTTCGCCAAGCCCGTTTTTTATATAATACATTGGGCCACCAACATAAGAACCATTTGAATCTGTTTCTCTATACTTGACCGCCAATACTGCCTCTCCATATTTTGTCGCCATTCCAACAAAGCCCATTACCCACATCCAAAATATAGCACCTGGGCCACCTAGCGCTATAGCTGTTGCAACACCTGCAATATTACCTGTGCCAACAGTAGCTGACATAGCAGTAAACAAAGCAGAACGCGCAGGAATTTCTCCTTTCTCTTTATCATCTGGTTTTGCTTTAAGGAGTTTTAGGCCATAAGAAATTTTCATAATCGGCATAAATTTCAAGCCAATTGTTAAATATAGTCCGGTAAAAGCAATAAAAGCGAGCATGTAAGGGCCCCATGCTATTCCTCCAAGCGTAGAAAATATATTTGATAATGATTCCATATAAGCCCCCTATATTTAATATTTCTTTAATATTTTAATATTTTCTTAATATATATGTTTTAATATGATATTAAAGCAGACTGAAAAAAAAGGCTATAAATATAATGGCAGCAAAAATTCTAATAATTGAGGATGAGAAAGCAGTAAGAGAGATGCTTTGTTTTAATTTAAAAAATAATGGTTTTGAGATTTTAGAAGCTGAGGACAGTAATTCTGCTTTAGACGCACTTAAGGAAAATGAAATTAATTTAATTCTTTTGGATTGGATGTTGCCAGGCAAACAAGGAATTGAAATATCTAGACTTATAAGATCATCTAGCGAAATAAAAGATATACCAATAATTATGTTAACAGCAAAATCAGACGAGTCTGATAAAGTGTTAGGCCTAGAATCTGGCGCAGACGATTATGTTACCAAGCCATTTTCTCCAAAAGAACTTGTAGCAAGAATTAAAGCCTTGTTAAGAAGGACGGCGCCTCAAAAGGATATGGAAGTCGTCAAATATGGAAATATCACATTAAATCCAATGACCCATAAAGTTACAGATGGAGATAGCAATGTAGAATTAGGGCCAACAGAATTTAAGTTGCTGCATTTTTTTATGACTCATCCAGAAAGAGTATTTAGTAGATCTCAACTCCTAGATTTAGTTTGGGGTAGGAATATATATGTTGAAGAAAGGACAGTAGATGTTCATATCTTGAGACTAAGAAAATCATTTGTTTCTAATTCTTCTAAGTGTATTCAAACTGTTAGAGGTGCTGGGTACAGGATGTCTAATTAAAAAAAATACATATTATTTCTTTACTTAATATATAATGAATTTATGAATGATCAGGATAATAAACTTAAAAATTATTCGGTTACAAGTGATCTAATAAAATTAATATTATTGATAGTAGCCGGACTAGTAATCGGTCATTTATTTAATCAATTTTTATACAGTCTGATTTTCTCGTTAAGTATTTTTATAATATATATTCTTTATACAAATTATATTTTTGAGAAATGGCTTTATAATTTTAAAATAAATAAATCAAGCACATACCATCAAAAACATCAAAATCTTGTATCAAAAGTTAATTCTGATTTTAAAAATCATAATATAGTTCAGGAAAAATTATTAGCATTAGAAAAAAGATTTGAGGAATTAAGTGAATCAATGCCTGATGCTATTGTAGTAGTGAATAAGAATTTTGAAACAGAATGGTTTAACAAAGCTGCGGTAAAAATTTTATCATTAAAAGAGATAGATATTGGCAAGCCAATAGCGCATATGATCAGAAACCCATCATTTGCAGGATTTATAAAAAAAAATAAAGTAGGATCATCTATCAATTTTATCTCACCGTTAAAGTATGACCTAACAATAAAATGTTTTATGGTTCCTTATGGCGAAGACAGGAATCTCCTAACTTTTAGAGATGTTTCTGAATCTGATCAACTTGATAAAATGAGAAGAGATTTTATCGCAAATGTTTCTCATGAGCTAAAAACTCCTTTAACTGTAATATTTGGATACCTTGAGACATTGAGTTTTTCTGATGATGGATATGTTGATGATGATATAATTTCAGAAATGCTTAAGCAATCAAAAAGAATGGATATTCTTATAAGTGACCTTTTAAAACTTACTAAACTTCAATCGACAGATATACCAGATAAGGATTTTTCTCAAATTAATCTTAAAACTATGGCGAACGAAATTAAAACAGCATGTAAGCCAGAAGCTTTAAAAAATAAGAATAATGTAACTGTACTATCTGATAATGATATTTTTATTAAAGGATCATATGAAGAGATATATAGCGCGTTAATAAATTTATTATCAAATGCTATTGCTTATTCTGGAAAAAATATTCAAATAGAAATAAATTACCTTGCCAGAAACGAAAATCAAGTTGAATTTTATATTAAAGATTATGGTGCAGGTATTCCTGAAGAATCAGTTGATAGATTAACCGAGAGGTTCTATAGAATTGATAAGGGACGTTCCAGGGAACACGGTGGAACTGGCTTAGGCCTGTCAATTGTTAAACATATAATAAATAGGCACGATGGAAAATTAGAAATAGAAAGCGCTATTAATGAAGGTAGTAAATTTACTTGCGTATTTCCAAAAACATAATTTTTTGCGAATTTAGCCGAATCTTCCTGTAATATACGATTCTGTCAATTTGTGCTGTGGTGTTGTGAAGATTTTATCAGTAGAACCTACTTCGATTAGACTACCCAAATGAAAATAGGCGGTCCTTTGTGAAACCCTAGCAGCTTGTTGCATAGAATGCGTAACAATAATAATTGTAAAATTCTCTTTTAATTCGTATATTAGCTCTTCAATTCTTGCAGTTGCAATTGGGTCAAGAGCTGAGCAAGGTTCATCCATAAGAATAACTTCTGGGTTAACAGCAATTGTTCTTGCGATGCACAAACGTTGTTGTTGGCCTCCAGATAAACTTGTGCCAGGAGTATCTAATCTATCTTTTACTTCTTCATAAAGCCCAGCTTTTTCTAAACTTTTTATAACTATTTCATCTAATTCAATTTTATTTTTAGCCATCCCGTGAATTTTTGGGCCATATGCAACATTATCATAAACAGATTTTGGGAAAGGGTTAGGCTTTTGAAAAACCATACCTACTTTTGCCCTAAGTGGAACGACATCTGTTTTTTTATCCAAGATATTTTCATTATCTAAATATAACTCACCTTCAACTATACAACTCTCAATCGTATCATTCATTCTGTTAAAGCATCTTAAAAAAGTTGACTTACCACACCCCGATGGACCAATCATAGCGAGAACTTCATTTTTACCAATATCAATACTTACGTTATTTATAGCAATTTTATTGTCATAGTATACATTTATATTTTTAGCGATTATTCGAGGATCTTCAACGTGAATATTTCCAACTGTTTTTGCATTATCCAGTTTAGAAGGGGTTTGGCTAATTAAGTCGTCGCTATCAATTATATTTTTATTATCATTCATTACGTCTGTATTATACATATTTTATTTGCTATGCCATCAGTTAATATCTTTTTCAAATCTTTGTCTTAAATAAACAGCTAGACTATTCATTAAAATCAGAAAAATTAGTAAAACGATAATAGCTGCAGAGGTTCTTTCTACAAAACCTCTTTCAGGTGTGTCAGCCCATAGGTAAATCTGAATAGGTAATGCTGTGGCTGGATCAGTCACCGATTGAGGTATATCAACTATAAAAGCAACCATACCTATTACTAATAGGGGAGCGCTTTCTCCTAAAGCTCTTGCCATGCCAATAATTGTTCCAGTTAACATACCAGGAATTGCTACTGGAACAACATGATGAAACACAGCTTGAATTTCTGATGCACCAACACCCAAAGCACCTTCTTTGATCGAAGGCGGAACAGCCTTCATTGATACTCTACTAGAAATTATAATAGTAGGAAGTGTCATTAGTGAAAGAACCATGCCACCAACAAGTGGCGCTGATCTCGGCAACTCAAAAAAGTTTAAAAATATTGCTAAGCCTAATAAGCCAAATATTATTGAAGGAACTGCAGCAAGATTATTTATATTAACCTCAATAAAATCAATAAATTTATTATTTTTTGGGGCGAATTCTTCTAAATAAATTGCTGTCGCTATCCCAATTGGAAAAGATATAATTAAGGTAATACTGAGAGCAAAAAGTGACCCCAATAACGCACCTAATATACCAGATTGCTCTGACTCAGCAGAATCACCACTTGTGAAAAAGGTTTTATTAAAAAATTTTTTAATTATTTTTTTTGTTTCTAGAACCTCAATCCACTTTAATTCATCATTATCAATTCTTCTTTCATTCTCAGGAAGTGATCTGTTTATATGACCCTTTATAAGCATATCGACATCATCATCAGCTAATAACCACATTTTTTTAGTAGTACCAATTGCCTCTATATTATTTTTTATATAATTTCTTAATTGATATTCACCAGATGTACTAATTAACTTTTTAAGTTTCCTTTTTTGGCTTCTACCCGACACATCTGGGAATAACTCATTTATTGAATTTTTGATTAATATATTGAAATTTGCTTTTTTAACAACATCCCAATCCTTTGTTTTTTTTGGATCTAAAACACTTTGTTCAAAATTTATGTCGAGCTGTATTTTTGTTTCTTGAAATGCTGTGTAACCTTGAGAAAAAATACTTATAAATAGTATTGAAAGAAGAGTAAGTGCTAAAGCAATAGATAAAATTCCATATAGTCGGAATCTTCTTTCTTTTGCCAGTCTTGCTTTCAAATTATTCATACTGTTCTCTATATTTTCTAACTACGTGAAGAGCTATATAGTTAAGTATTAATGTAATAATAAAAAGTACTAATCCAAGTGCGAAAGCTGCTAATGTTTTTGGACTATCAAATTCTTGATCGCCAACTAGTAAAACAACTATTTGAACTGTTACAGTTGTGACTGCTTCAAACGGATTAGCTGTCAAATTTGCCGACATCCCAGCAGCCATCACAACAATCATGGTTTCACCAATTGCTCTTGATACCGCTAAAAGTAAACCTCCTATTATTCCAGGAAGAGCAGCGGGAATAATAACTTTTTTTATTGTTTCTGATTTAGTGGCACCAACTCCAAGAGAACCATTTTTTAAATTTTGCGGTACAGAGTTTATAACATCATCCGATATAGAGGAAACAAAGGGGATAATCATTATTCCCATAACCAAGCCTGCTGCAAGAGCACTCTCAGACGCTATCTCAATACCAAAATTTGATCCTGTATTCCTAATAAACGGCGCAACAACAACAACAGCAAAGAAACCATAAACAACAGTCGGGATCCCTGCAAGAATTTCAGTTAAAGGCTTTACAATGGATCTGGTTTTTTTAGAAGCATATTCAGATAAATATATGGCAGACATTAATCCAATAGGACCAGCTATACACATCGAAATAAAAGCAATTAGAAAAGTTCCCGCGAATAAAGGAACAGCTCCAAAAGCGCCAGAGGAACCAGCTTGGTCTTCTCTTATTGGCATTTGAGGGCTCCAGTGCGTGCCAAATAAAAATTCTGTTATTGATATAACACCAAAGAACTTGTTTGATTCAAAAATGACTGAAAGAAAAATACCAATGGTGACTAATATCGCCAATAATGAACAAACAAGAAGAAAATATTGAATAATTTTTTCTAAATTATCCCTCGCTTGAAAATCATGCTTTATTTTCTTGAAAGTTAATAGCGACACGGTTAGAAAAATAATAATTGAAATTATATAAAGTATGTTTCTAAAAGACTCTAAGTCTGTATAAAAATTTTTTTCAATTATTAGCCAGGAAATTATAAAAAAAATCGAAGATAAAGATGAGTTTATTGCTAGTAAAGCACCATGATATATTGGCGCAGAATGAAATTTTTTATTTTCTCTCAAAACTAAAGATTTTTTAAGACCGGCATAATAACCGGAAATACTAAATAAACCTATAATTAACAATATTGATGTGATGCTCATTATAAAAAATTGTCTTAAATTTTTGTATTATTTGATTTTTTTTCTTTTACAAAGTAGTATGAAAAATAATTTAAAAAATCATAACAATGATTAAAACATGATTTTGTTACAGTTTTATTACACAAATAATTAATTATTAAAAAATGAGATGAAAGAAAATCAAGGAAATACTGGGCATATCTCACGATCTTATGATGAAGCTATGAATGAGATACAATCTAAAACTCTTGAGATGTCTGGGGTAGTAGAATCATCATATGTAGATGCATTACGCGGGCTAATAAATAACGAGAGCTCATTATCTCAAAAGGTTGCAACAAACGACTTTTTGGTTAATAAGTTAGAAATCGATATAGATGAAAAATGCAACACAATATTAGCTCTTCAAACTCCTGTTGCAACTGATTTAAGAACAATCATAGTAATTTTAAGAATCATTACTGATCTTGAAAGAGTTGGAGATGAGGCGGAAAAAATAGCTAGACTATCTTTAAAATTAAATTATGAAAATATTGATCCTGCACTCCTAAAAACATTGGAGCATCTTGGCAATAGCACCTCAACAATTTTGCATAACTCTATTGATTCTTACGCGAGAAAATCAGTTGATCAAGCTCTAGAAGTGATACAAACTGATAAAAAAATAGATTTAGAATTTAAATCATGCATGAAAGAATTAA
>CAJXAV010000004.1 GCA_913050095.1 uncultured Gammaproteobacteria bacterium | reverse complement strand
TGGGTATCTCTACTGCTTTGATTGAAACTGGTCGTAAAGACAAAATGCCAATCATTGCTGTAAACCATGGTAAAACAGCTGGACAACGTGGTGACGTTTTCCCTTATTACTTTATGCCTGGAATTAATACATATGATGAGCATTCAATTATGATGCACTTCATCGGTGATGTATTAGAAGGTGACAGAAGTAAGCTAAAAGGTAAGAAAATAGCTATGTTATTCCACGGTTCGCCTTATGGACGTGAAGCAATTATGTTCATGGACATGATGTGTAAAAAACACGGTTGTGAACACACAGCTATCGAAGTACCACATCCTGGTAACGAGCAACAGTCTCAATGGCTAAAAATTCGTAAAATGAAGCCTGACTATGTTCTATTACGTGGATGGGGTGTGATGAACCCTGTTGCTATGCAAACAGCTGTAAGAACAGGTTTCTCAGTTGGAAGATTAATCGGAAACATCTGGAGTAACTCAGATGGTGACGTTATTCCTGCTGGAGACGCTGCTGAAGGATATTACGCGATTACAACTCACCCTGCGGGAAGAGTTGCTAAAGTAATTGATGATATCGTTGCTACAGTTTATAAAGCTGGTAAAGGTGATTTAGCAGATAAAAGCCGTATCGGTTCTGTATATTGGAACCTTGGTGTTTTAGCTGGTGTATTCCACACAGAAGCTTTAAAAACAGCGCAAGAACGTTTTGGACCAAAAGTTAACAGTGCGCAAGTACGTTGGGGTTTTGAGAACTTACGTTTAAATAAATCTGATTTAGATGCACTTGGTGCAACTGGATTAGTACCTGAAATCAATATCACATGTATGGACCACGTTGGTGGACATCTAGCTAAATTCCAACAATGGGATGCTGGAAAACGTCAGTGGAAAGTTGCAAGTGACTGGATCGAAGGTGATGTAGCATTATCACAAGCTATTATTGATGAAGGTGCTGAAAAGTACGCTGCAGATAATGGTGTTAAAAAACGTGATTGTAACAACGAAGAAGATAGAGATAACTTCGACTTATAATCTTTAAAGTTTTTGTAATATTAAAGGCGATATGAAAATATCGCCTTTTTTTTATTCACGCCATACAAAAGTAGCAAATCTTCTTGTATCTAAAGATTTTCTATATGAAAAAAAACTTCTATAATTTTCATAAGTACAAAGATTCGAATAAAAAATATTATTAATATAATTTTGACGTAGTTGATGAGAGACGATGCCAATTAAATCCATCTTGTAAGATGTCTTAATTTTAATAAAAAACTCTTCATATTTCGAATCAATAGATACAAAATCATTTTTAATTTCTTTATCAACAAGATAGTGTTCTTTTGATATAGAAGGGCCAAACCACGCCTCATATTTGTAATTATATTTTGTTAAAGTTTTAAATGCAGCTTTAACAATATTAAATTCAGCCCCCTTTCTTCCAACATGCAATATACATATTAAATTCCCGCAAATACTAGAGATTACAAGCGGAATACAGTCGGCTGTTAATATTGATAAAACTTGATTTCTATTTTTTGTTATTAGCCCGTCACCAATATTTGATATTATTCTATCTTTTGTTAAATCTATAATTTTTTTGCCGTGCACTTGTTTTAATATTATTGGCTTTGAAGGAAGGTAATTTTTTGATAATAAATTAAGGTTTTTCTTCACTTTGTTATAATTATTTTTTGTACGACTCAAATTAAAATTATTATCTGACAAAAAGTTTTTTTTTGTTACCATAATTTTAACGGATGCTGATACATTCCACCCTATATCTTCAATTATTTTATTCATTTTCAAGTATTTTTTCTAAATCTTGTAAATCTTTTGGTAATTTTGATTCTAATTTAATCTTTAATTTTGTTAATGGGTGATCAAATTCTAATTTATACGCATGAAGTGCCTGCCTTTTAAATTTTTTTAAATAGTCGTTATTGTTTTCTATACTAGTCATTTTAGATCCATAAGTTTGGTCGCCAATCAATGGGTAGCCTTTAAAATGCATATGCACTCTAATTTGATGTGTTCTGCCAGTATGTAGTTTTATCTTTAATTTTGTTGATTTTTTAAAGTTTTTTATAACCTCATATTCTGTAATTGCTTCTTTTCCGTTTGCATTTACAGACATTTTTTTTCGGTCTGTTTTATGTCTTGATATTGGTTGATGTACAGTATCATTCTTCATTATTAAGCCATGTGAATACGCAATATAAAATTTTTTTATTTCCCTATTCTGCATTTGCTTTACTAATACCGTATAACTTTTAATATTTCTTGCAATAATTAAAAGACCTGTTGTATCTTTATCAAGTCTGTGGATTAATCCTGATCTTGGTAAATTTTTTAATTCTGGAAATAAATATACTAACCCGTTTGCTAATGTTCCTTTATGATTTCCTGCTGCAGGATGAGCAATTATTCCACATTGCTTATTTATCACAATTAGATCCTGATCTTGATACTCTACATTTAATTGAATTTTTTCTGGAATTATTTCTTCTGGATTAATATTCTCTTCTGGGATTATTGTTATTTTGTCATTCTCAGCTAAAGTATCTCTTGGTTTTAATGTGTTTCCGTTAATTAAGATATTACCTTTATTTATCCATTTTTTTATTAAACTTCTTGAGAATTGTTGGTTTTCTTGTGCTATCGCAAGATCTGCCCTTAAACCTTTACTTTCTTCTGATATTATATATTCTATAATATCGTTATTTAAAACTTCATCGTTCATGGTAAAAAAATTATAATAATTAATATGTATAAGAATATGATAAAAATAAGTATATATATACTTTTAATTTTTACGCTTTATGGATGTGCAGCGTTTAAAGGTACTGACGATGGTCACACAATTGATCAAAAAGGCAATGTCGTCAATTCAGAGGGCAAGGTCGAAACAGTTGAAGAAATATATAGCCTAGCTAGGACGTCACTTAAAAACGAACAGTACGATATTGCTATAGAAAATTATAGGAAAATTGAAGCAAACTTTCCTTTTTCAAAATTTGCTTCAAAGAGTCACATTGAACTAGCATACGCAGAATATAAGTTGAAACATTGGGATGTATCAATAGCGATAATAGATAGATTTATTTCTATGAATAATACAAGTGAATTTTTACCTTACGCATATTACCTAAGAGGCCTTATTAATTTCAATAGAGGTAAAACAATCTTTAATGTTCTCTTACCTCATGTACAAATTGATAAAGATCCAATAAATTTAAGAAATTCATATGAAGATTTTAATTATGTCTATAAAAATTTTAAACAAAGCGAATATATAAAAGATTCTTTAAAACGAATGGAGTATTTAAGAAATACACTTGCATCATATGAAATTCATGTAGCTAACTTTTATTATAAAAGGAAGGCGTATCTAGCCGTTATAAATAGATGTAATTATTTAATACAAAAGTACCCAAACTCTCCTGCAAACAGAGACGCTCTTATTTTTTTAAAATCATCATATGAGAAACTTCTCATGAAAGATAACGCTAGAGATGTAGAAAAGATCATATTAGCTAATTATCCTGATTATAAATCAAAATATTTTGAGGAAGCTTCGAATAATTCGATAAAACAAAATGCATCGGCTGCTAGCGAAGCAGCTGACAATATTGCAATAAATTTAGGGTTTGATATCGAAGAACAAAAAGAGGACGATTTCACTGGTGTATACAATGTAGAATATTTCAAAAATGACAATTTAGTTGAGATACCACTAAATGTTAAACCAGAAAAATATACAATAAAACATATCAGAAAAAATAAAGATCAAATTAAAAAAGAGCCTTTGAATTTATTAGATTATTTTACTTCAGATGATGATTCCGATATTAAAGTAAAAGATGTTATTGTTGATAATAAAAAAAATGAAAATAAAATTGAAATTATTAAAGAAAAAAATGATAACTCATCTAATGAACAAGAGACTGAGTCTAAAAACTCTGAGAATGAAATTTTAGAGTTAATAGTAGATTAATATTTAAACTTAGACACTATCGGAAAGCGCCTATCTCTTCCAAAAGATTCTGACCTAATTTTAACACCAGGTGCGTACTGTCTTCTTTTGTATTCATTTCTAATTACCATATTTATTACACTTGATACTAGACTTTTTTCAAAACCTAACTCACATATTTCATCCAAAGATTTTTTATTTTCTATAAAATTAATTAATATCTCATCTAGCACGCTATACGGGGGGAGTGTATCAATATCATATTGATCTTTTGATAATTCAGCTGTAGGTAATCTTTCAATAACAGCTTCTGGTATAGATATTTTACCCCTATTTGCTTCTTCTTTTGCAAGCGTAAAAACTTCAGTTTTATACAGGTCTTTTAAAGGAGCAAAACTCCCACACATATCCCCATAAAGAGTAGAGTAACCAACTGCAAGCTCACTTTTATTACCGGTTGTTAATAGTACTTTTCCAGTTTTATTGGATATTGCCATTAAAATTAAACCCCTTGCACGTGCTTGAATATTTTCTTCGGTAATATCTTTTGATAATCCTTTAAACTTATCTTTTAATGTATTATTTATTTCGTTGTTAATATCTTCTATGCTTATAATGGAATAATTGATATCAAGTATATTACATTGTTCTTTAGCTAACTGTATACTTAAATCTGATGTATAGACTGATGGCATCAAGATAGCTTCAATATTTTTTTTATCAAATATTTCTGCGGCAATTGCTAATGTTAAAGCCGAGTCAATACCTCCAGATAAACCAATAAGAACACCATTCAGATTACTCTTAGAGATATAATCTTTAGTTCCTAATTTAATTGCTTCATAAGTAAGTGAATTATTATTAATATTGCCAACAATATTTGGAACAGAACCTTTTATAAATTCTTTATTTTCTACAGAAAAATTAAAAATTTCTTCTGAAAAAGATTTGAGGGAATGCATAATAACACCCTCTCTATTCGCTAAAAAAGAGCTACCATCAAAAACTATTTCATCTTGACCACCAACTGTATTTAAATAAATTAAATTAATATTATTTTTTTTTGTTAGATTCTTAAAATAATTTTTTCTTTTTTTATCTTTTTCAATTTCAAATGGAGAAGCATTAATACTGATTAAAAAATCTATATTTTTCATATTATCAGATTTAAGTGATTCATAACTCCATGCATCTTCGCATACTAAAATACATAATTTATTACCACACACATCTAAAATAAAATTTTTACTACCTTTTGAAAAATATCTTTTTTCATCAAAAACACCATAATTTGGTAAAGCCTGCTTATCATATATATTTAAAATATTTTTACCATTTATGGTATATGCACTATTAAATATTCTACCTGTTTTATCACAATATCTTGGCGCTCCAAATATAAGATATTCATTATTTTCAATAAAATTAACAATTTTATTTATATAAGTATTTATAGAGTTTTCAAAATCTTGTCTGTAGAGTAAATCTTCTGGAGAATAACCACATAAGGCTAGTTCTGGAAATACAAATATTTTGGTCGTATTTAAAGACCTATTTTTAGATATAATATCAATTATTCTTGTAGCATTGCCTTCTATATCACCAACAGTAGCATTAAATTGAACAATGATGAATTCTAGTTTATTTTTCATAATATTTATTATCAAATAAATTTTTATTAATATATGATATATATTAAAACATATTTATAAAGGTATTAAAATTGAATGTATATAATTTAACTGGTCAAATTGGATCTGGAAAAAGTTTAGCTCAAAAGATATTAGAAAAGTTAAATATAAAATGTATATGCGCTGATAATATTATAAAAGATTTATATAGAAGACCAAAAATAGTTGAAGAGGTAGGCAGAATAATACCAAAATCAGTTAGAAAAAATATGATAGATTTTGACAAAATTAGAGAAATAATATTTACAAATCAGTATAAAATGGAAGAACTAGAGAACTATATTCATCCAGAAGTAATTAAGGAATTTGAAATTTTAAAAAATAAATATATTAATAGAGAAATATTAATACAAGTTATACCAGTAATAAAAAATAATACTATATTTAAAAATTATAAAAATATTTATATAGAATCAAAAAAAGAAATTAGAATAGAGAGAATTAAAAAAAGATCCGGCTACAAAGATAATTTAATAAATAAAATTATAGACTACCAAAATAGCATTGATCGTTACAAAGATAATTGCGATTATATTATTTTTAATAATACTACAGAATTAAATTTTGAAGAAGAAATAAAAAATATAATAAAAAAATTATGAATAACTATATAATATATGAACAACCTGTTGCAGAAAATATAAGAAATATACTTAAATGTGAATACCTCTTTGAAAAATTTAATTCTTCTCTTGAGCAAGATAATATATGGGGGATTAAATCAAGCATTGCAACTTTACTCGAAACGTCTGATTTTGTATCAAGGATAAATTTAAAAATTGAATTATTGAAAGAATTAGAAAAAAATATTTTATATATTAATAATTTAAAAGATGTAAATAATGATAAATTATCTGATTATGAAGAATCAATCGAAAAATTAAAGTTTGTAATTGATAAAATTAATAGTATTGAAGAAAATCCTTCAAAATCTGTAATCGATAATGACTTCTTAATGCAAATTAAAAGTAAAATTTATCTTCCAGCTGGTGATAATTTCTTTGATATGCCTTCATATTTAAATTTTCTTTCATCTAATAAAACACAAATTTTAGATAATATTAATCTATGGTACTCTCCTTTTGAGTATCTATTTAAAGCATCAAAACTAATACTTAGTACAAGAAGAAAATATTCCTCATTTGAAAAATATACAAGCTCTAAATCATATTTTGAATTAAAATTAAATAAAGATACATATGTTGATTTTATAAGAATTAGATTAGATAAAGATATAAATATTTATCCAAATGTTAGTGTAAGCAGACAAAATATTAATATTATTTTTAAACACGCAACAGGTAATAAAAGAATATCAAAGGCAATAAACGAGAATGTTGATTTTAATCTTGGGCTATCAGGAATTAAATAAATTATAATAATATGAGATTCCTGCCACGCCACTACCACCATTAATAATCACATTATCTATATCTCTCTCGTAATTTAAACCACCTAAAGCATATACGGGGCAATTAGAATATTTAGCTAAGTCTTTGAAATGCTCCCAACCAAAGCCAATTTTTTTATTAGTACTTAATATTGGAGATATTACAATAAAATTTAAATTATAATTATTACAAATCTCAATTTCTGAAATATTATGACAAGAACCAGCATAAAGATAACTATTACTTAATGATTTTTTATCTAGGTTTTTTAAATTTTCAGAGGTAAGATGAATTCCATGACAATATTGGTTTAATGAAAAATTTTTAATATCATTAATAAAAAAAACGGCATTATATTCTCTGCATAATTTATAAATATTTTTTGAAACTAAGTGATAATCTTTTTCAGTAAGATTTTTAGAACGAAATTGAATAAGTTTTATGCCAGAATCTAATATACTTTCAATTACTTTATAATAATTTTTTCTATTATTTCCACAAAAATTTGGGGTTATAAAGTATTTATCTAAATTTTTAATATCATGTTCTGTATTCTGCATTTATTTCTACATATTCATAAGATAAATCAGTTGTCCACACAACTGCTGATTCCTTTCCATTATTATATTTGATATTGATTTCTAGGTTTTTATTTTTTAAATATTTTTTAGATTTTGATTCACTATAATTTTTATAAATACTATTATTTTTAAAAACAAGAATATTTCCAATATAAATTTCAATTTTTGATAAATCATTGACATTAGATTCTATATTTCCTATTGCGCATAAAATCCTTCCCCAATTTGGATCTTCTGCAAACATAGCAGTTTTAAATAATGGCGAATTTGCTATAGACATTGCTATTTCTTTCGCTAATTTTTTTGTTGATACTCTTTCTACATTAACTTTTATAAATTTTGTAGCTCCTTCCCCATCATTTACAATTTTTTGTGCTAAGCTTAAATAAAGTTCTTTTAAATTTTTTACAAAAATTTCTTTTTCAGTTTTTTTTAAACTTTTATAATCAACATTAGATTTTCCGGTAGCGATAATAATACTTGAATCGTTAGTGGAAGTTTCACCATCAACTGTAATCATGTTATATGTTGTGTCTGTAATATCTTTAAGCAATTTATTTAATTCGAATTTACTAATTTTAATATCTGTTGCTACAAATGAAAGCATAGTTGCCATTTTTGGATTTATCATACCTGACCCTTTAGCTACGCCAGTAATAGAAACTTTATTATTATTTAATGTGATTCTTTTTTCCGAAGTTTTTGTACATTTATCAGTTGTTAAAATTGATTTTGACAAGTCATCCCAACCATTATTACAAAGTTTGTTATATAATTTTGGTATAGAATTAATAATTTTTTTGTATTTAATTCTCTCGCCTATTACACCTGTTGAGAAAACTAAAACTTCATCAAGTTTACATGAAGTAATATTTGAAATTTCTTTTATATAGCAAGAAATATCTGATAAACCATTTTTTCCAGTTCCTGCATTTGCATTTCCAGAATTTATAATTAGATATCTTGGTGATCTCTTTTTTAAATTTTTTTCTGTAACATTAACAGCGTCAGATCTAGCCTTATTTTTAGTAAAAACACCGGCGACTGATGAACCTTTAGATATTTCTACTAGTGAAAGATCTAACCTTCTTTCTTTATACATCCCAGAATGAATTGATGAAATTTTAATACCATCAATATTTGTTATATTTCTTCCCATGTCTTTAGTATATTTTATTTAACATAAATTTACTTTCTCTTTTTTTTTCTTTGCTTTCTATTTCTTTTGTCTTTATTTTTATTATTTTTTGTATTACTTTTTTTATCAGCATCAGATCTATTATAATTCAAATTTTCTGTTTTTTCTTTTTTTGAAAAAGTTGTATTATAATCTATTCTATATAATAAGCTTATGAAATTGTAATGCATACTATCCTGCATTATTGAGAACATTTCAAATGCTTCTCTTTTATATTCTTGTTTTGGGTTTTTCTGAGCATAACTTCTTAAGCCAATTCCTTGTCTTAGATGATCCATAGCTTGTATATGCTCTATCCAACTTTTATCAACAATATTAATAAAAACTTCTTTTATTAAATCTTGATATATATCTTTTTCAACACTTCTTATGTTTTTTTTATACTCTATGAATATTTTTTCAATAAATTTTTCTCTTGCCTCTTCTTTCTTTATTGAATTTTTTATAATTTCTTCGGCATCTATTTCTATATGAAAGTCTCTTTGGAGTGTTTCATTCATTTCGCTATTTTTATTTTCTTCATAGAGGTTGCTTTCTATTATGTTTGTAAAAACTTGTTCTATAATAATATTTGTTAATTCTTCTCTATTATCTTTTGCTAAAAAATCATTTCTTTTATTATATATATATTTTCTTTGCTCATTAGCAACATCATCATAATCTAAAAGATGTTTTCTTATATCAAAATTATGTCCTTCAACTTTTTTTTGAGCGTTTCCAATTGCCTTAGTAACCCATTTATGTTCTATTGCCTCTCCTTTTTCCATTCCTAACTTCTTCATAAATGTGCTAACTTTATCTGACGCAAATATTCTCATAAGGTTATCTTCAAGTGATAAATAAAATCTTGATGATCCTGGGTCTCCTTGTCTACCTGCTCTTCCCCTTAATTGATTATCAACTCTTCTAGATTCATGTCTTTCAGTACCAATCACGTGAAGGCCACCAGATTCCAATACTTTTAAATTTAATTCAGTCCATTTATGTTCTTCAATATCATTTTTCTTTCCTCCAAGAACAATATCTGTTCCACGTCCTGCCATATTGGTTGCAATTGTAACGCTATTTAAAGACCCTGCATTTTCAATTATCATTGATTCTCTTTCATGCTGTTTTGCATTTAACACATTATGCGAAATATTTTCTTTTTTTAATGCTTTTGATAAATACTCTGATGATTCAATTGACGCAGTTCCAATCAGAACTGGTTGCTTATTTTTTTGACAATTTTTTATATCTTCTATAATTGCATTATATTTTTCTTCAATTGTTAAATATACTAAATCTCCAAAATCCTTTCTGATCATCTTTTTATGAGGTGGTATAACTATTACCTCTAACTTGTATATTTCTTGAAATTCTTGAGCTTCAGTATCAGCTGTACCAGTCATGCCAGACAATTTTTCATATAGTCTAAAATAATTTTGAAATGTAATAGATGCTAATGTTTGATTTTCATTTTCAATATTGAGATTTTCTTTTGCCTCTATTGCTTGATGCAAGCCATCACCCCATCTTCTTCCAGGCATTTTTCTTCCAGTAAATTCATCTATTATTATTATTTTTGATTCTTCTACAATATAATCAATATCCTTTGAATATAGATAATTTGCTCTTAGCGCTGTATTCATAAAATGAAGTAAATTTATATTATTTGGATCATATAAACTTTCATTATTATTAATTAATTGATTCTTAAATAGTAACTTTTCATAAGTTTCGTGACCTTTCTCTGTCAAAAATGCTTGATTTGATTTTTCATCTAAAAAAAAGTCGGCATTTTGATCAGACTCATCGCCTTCTTTAAAATATTTTACAAAACTATTCATTTTTTTATAGAGCGTTAAACTCTCACTAGTTGCTCCTGAAATTATTAAAGGTGTTCTGGCCTCATCTATTAGAATAGAATCAACCTCATCTACAATAGCGTATGATAATTTATTTTGAACTTTTTCTTCTAATGAAAAAACCATATTATCTCTTAGATAATCAAAACCAAATTCGTTATTTGTTCCATATATTATATCTGCCTCATAAGCTATTTTTTTTTCTTGTAAACTTTGGCCTGATAAAATAACACCTGTACTCAATCCAAGATAATTATATAGTTTTGACATCCAATCGCAGTCACGCTTTGCCAAGTAATCGTTTACAGTTATTATATGAACACCATTCCCTTTCAAAGCATTCAGATATGCTGGCAATGTTGCTACGAGCGTTTTTCCTTCTCCAGTCTTCATTTCTGCTATTTTGCCATTATGAAGTGCTAATCCACCGATAATTTGTTCATCAAAGTGACGCATATTCATTACTCTTTCTGAAGCTTCTCTAACAAGCGCAAAAGCATATGGCAAAATTTGATCTAAATCTTTACCATTTTTTAAATCATTTTTTAATTTATTAGTAATTTCGGGGAAATCTGTGTCTTTTATGTTTTTAAAATCATTAGAGATTTCATTTATATTAGATAAAATCTTTTGATAATCTTTCAAAATTCTATCATTTCTACTTCCAATAATTTTTTTTAAAAGATTCATATTCGTGCCTTTAAATTTTCTAGTCTTTAATAGAATACTTTTCTTTATAATGAATAAATTTATTTGGATTTATATGTTTTTTATTTTTTAAGACTTCCAAATGTACGTGCGGTCCTGTTGAATGCCCAGTACTGCCCATCTTAGCAATCACTTGGCCTTTCTTCACCAATTCTCCTTTCTTAACTAAATTTCTATTATTATGGGCATATCTTGTGACATAACCATTGTAATGGCTTATTTCTACTAAATTTCCATAGCCATATTTTTTTCCTGAAAATGTGACTTTACCAGCTGCTAGTGAAGTAATATTGGTTTCTATTTTATGAGCAATATCCACTCCTTTATGCATATGCATTTTCTTTGTAATTGGATTTTTTCTTTTGCCATAATCAGATGACATATACCCTTTTTTTGTTGGCAAACCGGATGGGAAAAATTGCTCTTTCATCTCTAAATTATTAATAATTTTATTGATCTCATTTAAATTTTCATTTTTTAATGTGATATCTTTTAATAGACTATCTAAATATTTATCAAATTCTGAATTGTATTCGAAATCAATATTTACTTTGTTTGCCCCTCCAATATATTTTGGCTTTTTAAAATCAAAATCTTTTTTATCAAGTTTTGCTAATTTTGATAACTTATTTCCAAAAGAATTTAGGTTTTCTAATTGAGATGAAATTGTAATTAATTTTTGAGAAAAAAATTGCATTTTTTCTTGGTTCTCGAGCTTAATTTTTTTTATTTGATTTTGATAAATACTCATATCTTGCATTCTGTCTTCATTTAATTCTTTATAACCCTCTTTGTAACCATATATATATGAAGCAGAGCTGGACAATATGCTTATTAATCCAATTGTAAGACCTAATAATAATATAAAAATATATCCATTAATCTTATAAGAAGATGATTTGTTTTTATTTGATTTAAAAATTACTATTTGCATTATGCTAAAATTTTAATAAAGATGGTCATTATACAACTTATTTGTGAATTTAATAATTAATAATGAAAAAACTTAACTATCATATTGATATTAGAATATTAGAGAAAGCTAAAGTACTAGAAAGGATTACCAAACACCTTTACAAATATGCTGGTAAAAATTCAAATTGCTATGCATGCAATATTGTTGAAAATATGCTTGTTCTTGGAGCTACTAATAGCTCAAATCTAAGTATTATTAGAAACTACCAAAGAGACATACTAAAAGATATAAATTATGAATTTGGTGAAGTTCTAAAGTTAAAATTAACCAAAATTAAATTTAAAATTATTAAAGATCCAAAAGTTTAGACTTCTGAAGTACTATACGCATCCATGTAATTAATTGGAAGATCTTCTGCTGTTTTATACCCAACTTCTTCCCAGGCGTCCTTGTTTTCTAACAATTTTCTTAGAAGTTTATTATTTAAATCATGTCCTGACTTATATCCTTCAAATGACCCAATTAAGCTTTTTCCAAGTAAATAAAGATCACCCACTGCATCTAATATTTTGTGTTTTACAAATTCGTCTTCATATCGTAACCCATCTTCATTTAACACTCGATGATCATCGACCACAACAGCATTATCTAAACTTCCGCCCAATGCAAGATTTTTTGATCTTAATAATTCAACATCCCTCATAAATCCAAATGTTCTTGCTCTGCTAACTTCTTTAACAAAAGATACTGAAGAGAAATCAAGTACTGCTGAATGTGTTTTATCATTAAAGACGGGATGATCAAATCCAATAGTAAATGCAACTTTGAATCCCTCAAATGGAGCAAATTTAACCCATTTGCCAGTTTCATCGTCTCTAACCTCAATTGGTTTTAAAATCCTAATGAATTTTTTTGATTTATTCTGTTCTTTAATGCCTGCAGACTGCAGTAAGAAAACAAATGGGCCTGCGCTTCCATCCATTATAGGTACTTCTGGGCCATCAAGATGTACATATAAATTATCAATACCTAGTCCTGCAATAGCTGAAAGCAAATGTTCAACAGTAGAAACTTTTATATTATTTGATATTAAGGTTGTTGAAAGAGTTGTATCACCAACATTTTCAGGACAAGCTTTTATTTCTACTTTTGGCTCTATATCTGTTCTAATAAACACTATGCCAGTTCCAGCTGGTGCTGGAATTAATGTAAGTGTAATTTTTTTCCCAGTGTGAAGACCTATTCCAGTTGCTTTGATTGTATTTTTTACAGTTCTTTGATTAATCATTTTTATTCTAATTTATTTTTATTATTAAGCCTTTTTTTTAATAAAATATTTCCGGATAAATTTAAATAATCCATTAATTATCATATATTATTAATATGCATATAATATGCCATATTGGAGAAATATGCTAATTATAAAGGGAAAATTAACCTTTTTTTTAAAAAAAAAGGCATTAAAAGGGCGTTATTAGTTATAAAGAAAGTTTTTTAATAGTTTTTTTGCAACAGATAGAAAATTCTCATTTAAAGGCTCAATTAAAGGATTATTCTGTTTTTTTGCATATAACAAGAGACCAATACAAGCTGCATATTCAGGATTCTTCACAACGTCTTCTGCACCACCATAAATGTGTTGCGGCACCCCAAGCCTTACTTGTTTATGAAAAACTTCTTCAGCAAGATCTATGAGGCCATCAGACTTAGAACTACCTCCTGTTAAAACTATGCCAGCTGATATTTTTTCTTCAAATCCACTTTGTAATATTTTTGAATTTACAAAATCAAAAATTTCTTGATATCTTAAACTCATTACCTCAACCAATGTATGCTTTTGAACTGATCTTGGTGGTCTATCACCTACACCCGGTACTTCTACGATATCATCATTCAATATTTCATTATTTATACAACCATGTGTAATTTTTAATTCTTCAGCATTATAAGTTGAAGTTTTTAATGCCTGAGCAAGATCGTTTGTAACTTGATCTCCACCTAAAGATAATGAAGAAGTATATTCTATGGCTCCATTACTAAAAATTGCTATATCAGTTGTGCCTCCGCCAATATCTACTAAGCATACACCAAGATTTTTTTCGTCCTCTGTTAAAACTGAAATACTTGAAGCTAGTTGCTCAAGAACAACTTTCTCAGGGCTAATTGAACATTTCTTAATACATTTTTCTATATTATCTCTAGCATTTTTTGCGCCAGTTACAAGATGATATTTTCCGTCAAGCGCTATACCAGACATCCCAAGAGGAACCTTAATCCCATCTTGACCATCAATTTCATATTCTTTTGCCAGAACATGTAATATTTCTTGGTCATTTGAGAGATTCATAGCTTTTGCAGCCTCCTCAACGGCTTTTAAATCTTGATTAGATACTTCTTTATGATCAGATATAGCTGCTCTTCCTGTTGCAGCATAACTTTGTATATGATTACCAGAAATTGTTGCATATACAGAAGTAATTCTTTCACTACTTACCTGTTCGGCTATATCTACAGACTTAGCAATTGATTCGACAGTTGAGCTAATATCTATAACTACACCTCTTTTCATACCTAAAGACTTAGTTTTTCCAACACCCAGAAAATCAATCTCATTGTCTTCGTTAACAGATCCAACAATAGTTTTTACATATGAGGTCCCGATGTCTAGCCCAACTATTAAATTTTTGTCACTTTTGATCATAATATTTCCAAAATTACTTCCAGCCTATAGAAAAACCATTTGAATATCTCATATCAATATACCTTATTTTTTTTAAATCGCTACTTTTTAGTTTTTTATATATTTTAAAGAATGTTTTTATTCTGTTATCAATATTTCTTGATCCAAAATTAATATTTATACCTGAATAAAGAAATATTTTTATTGACCGTATTTCATTCTCTTCTATTTTAATAATCTTATCATTAATATTATTTTTTGATAGGTGTTTCGTAAATGACGATAAGTAATTAAACATTTTCACATTCTGATTATTTTTAGAATTCAATTTTGGCAAATTTTTAGATATTTTATTAACTTTAAATAGTTTTCCTGATTTATTAAAATATTCTTTGTTATTCCATATTGCTATCGCTTTATGTTCTACAATAAAAATTTTTACTTTATCAGGATAAACTCTTCTAACGTTAACAGATTTCACCCATTCTATTTTTTCTATTTCTTTTTTTAAATTTTTAATATTGAAATTAAAAAAAGATTTCTCTTTAAGGTAAATTTCAGATCTTTTAGATACAGTATTTTTATTCACATTATTAAAATTAGATATAATTTCTATGTGTTTTATTGGGAAATATGTTTTTTTGACTTCTAATTTATTATAAAAATGATATAAGAATATAGTTACTATAAAAATTATTAAAACTATTGAAGATTTTTTTTTAAATGCCATTTTTCTACATGGAAGTATCTAGTATTTTTAATACTAATTCATTAAAACTTATATTTATCTTTTCAGCAGCCATTGGTATCAAACTATGTTTTGTCATTCCTGGTATTGTATTAACCTCTATAACCCATGGGTTATTTTTTTCATCTATTATCAAGTCAACTCTTCCCCATCCTTTACAACCAAGAGCTTCAAAAGTTTTAAAAGATAAATTACTTATATTCTCTTCTATTTTCTTTGGTAAACCAGAGGGGCATATATACTCTGTTTTTTCAGAGTTATACTTTGCTTCGTAATCATAGAATTTTCCTGGTGGTACTAGTTTAATTGATGGCAATGCTTCATTATCTAATATTCCTACAGTATACTCGCTACCTTTTATATATTCTTCTATAATAAAATCATCACTAATTTTTTTATTATCTTTTATTGCTTCAATATAACTTTCATGATTTTCTACAATATGAACTCCTATGCTTGATCCTTCAGAAGATGGTTTTATTACAAAGGGATATTCAAATTTATTTTTTTCTAAAAATATTTTTTTTTCATCTGTAATTTTTAAATATCTCGGGGTTGGTATATTGCTTTTTAGTAAAATATCTTTTGAAGTTCTTTTGTTCATACATATTTTTGATGAAATACTATTACTTCCTGTGTACGGAATAGATAATTCATCTAAATAATTTTGTATTTCACCATCCTCCCCACCTTTACCATGAAGAACGATAAAAACCCTATCTGGATTAATATCTTTTATTTCATTAATATTCGATCTGCTTAAATCTAATTTAAAAGCATTTATTCCTGAAGCTATGAGAGATTCAAAAACGTATTTACCTGAAACTAATGAGATTTCTCTTTCATTTGACCATCCACCCATTAAAACAAGAACTTTACCATATCTATTATTATTCATTAGTTTGTCCCAATAAATTTCACTTCAGTTTCAAGATATATTTTCTTTTTTTCATATACTTTTTTTTGAATATATTCTATTAAATTTTCTATATCGAGAGAGGATGCGGTTTTATTTGAAATTATAAAGTTTGCATGTTTTTTTGAAACTTGCGCACCACCAATTTTATACTCTTTTAATCCTAAAGAATCGATTAAGCTAGCAGCATGAGAATTTTCAGGATTTTTAAAAACAGATCCGCAACTTGGTTGGCCAGTTGGTTGCTTACTTCGCCTATCTTTAAGATACTCTTTTATGATACTTGAGGAATTTTTTAATAAATTTTCTTTTAATGAAAACGTAGCGCTAATAAAAAATAAATCTTTATCAAGATTAATTTTTCTATAACCGATTTTAAAATCTTCTTTCGTTTTTTTTAGTATATTTCCTTTTTTATCTATTAAATCTACAGATGTAACATACTCCCATACATTTCCTCCATAACATCCTGCATTCATTGCTAATGCGCCACCCAGTGAACCAGGAATACCACATAGAAACTCGAGTCCGGTAAAATTCTCTCTTGCTGTAATTTGAGCAATTTTCATGCATGATAAGCCTGCCTCAAAGATAAATTCATTATTTTGCTTTAGTTTATAATTGTTCAAAGAACTTTTTAAGCATATAACAAAGCCATTTATTCCACCGTCTCTTATTAATACATTACTACCATTTCCTAAAAATGTTACATTTTTTTTATTTACATTTTTTAGAAATGTTATTAGATCATCTAGATTTTTTGGTTCAAAGAAATATTCAGCTTTACCGCCAACTTTCCATGTATTGTATTCTTTTAAAGATACATTTTTTCTTAAATTTCCTTTAACCATTTTTTGTATAGTTTCAATATTTTCCATAATTACCTATTTATAAAATCTTTAAAATAATTAACAAATTTTGAGATATCTCCTGCGCCCATTGTTAATAAAATATCATCATTTTTTATATTTTTCATTAGATACGCTGATAGCTCTTCTTTATCATTAATTAGAACTGCTCTTTTAAAGTCTTTATTTATTTCTTGCAATATAGCTGTTGAATTTATGTTATCAATCGGTCTTTCGTTTGCTGGATAAATATCCATTAAAATTATGTTATTTATTTTTTTTAGCACATCAACAAATTGATTAAAATGCTCTGATGTTCTTGAATATCTGTGCGGTTGAAAAACCATAACTACTCTTTTCTTATTCCAAACGTTCAATATTGTATCTATTACCTCTTTCATTTCAGACGGATGATGGCCGTAATCATCAATCCATGTAAATTTTTTTTCGTCAATGTAAAAATTTCCTATAATTTCAAATCTTCTACTTATTCCTGGAAAATTCATTAATGCTTTTTGTATTATATCTATTGAAACCCCTAACTCTCTAGAAACAGCAAGAGCTGCAAGTGAATTTATAGCATTATGCTTTCCTGGCAAACTTACCTTTATCTCATAATCATTACCATCCTCCTTATATATATATGATGAAGGTATTGAAGAAAAATCTATCGAGCTTGCCACATAGTCAGCATCAGTTTCAAAACCAAAAGTTTTAAAAGGTCTTGATATCTGTCCTATTATAGATTTAGAGTTAATATCGTTAGCATTGATTAAACATAATCCATAAAATGGTAAATTATTAATAAATTCTAGAAAATTCTTTTTTAAAACATCAAAACTATTATTATGATTCTCCAAATGGTCTTTATCGATATTAGTAATAACAGACATTAATGGCTGTAAGTGTAAAAATGATGCATCACTTTCATCTGCTTCAGCTATAAGGTAATCACTAGAGCCTAGTTTTGCATTATCAGAGTTTATTATTTTTCCCCCAATAATATATGTTGGGTCATAGTTTGCTATATTCAAAATATGCGACAAAATTGAAGTTGTTGTTGTTTTACCATGAGTGCCTGCAATCGCAATACCAAATGTGAAGCGCATTAATTCTGCAAGCATTTCTGCCCTTTTTATTATTGGAATATTTAATTCCTTTGCGTATATATATTCAACATTTTCTATATCAATTGCACTTGATACAACAACGACATCACTGGATAAAATATTTTCTTTCTTATGACCAATAGAAATTTTAATATTTTTCTTTTTTAGACTATCTACTACTTTTGAATTACTAATATCTGAACCACTAACCTGATAGCCTAAATCACTTAAAATTGATGCTATACCAGACATACCGCTACCACCAATACCTATAAAATGGATTTTTTTCACGCGCGTCATTGTTTTTCTTTTTAAATTAATTTCCATATTCTAATTATTACGCATATTATTAATTATTTCATCGCATATATTCTTTGTAGAATCTTTCATATTTAATTTTAATACATTTTTTTTTAATTCTTTTGTAATATTCGAATTTTTTATTAAAGATAAAAAAATACTTGCAAGGTAATCTTGTGTTAAGTTTTCTTGGTTAATTACAATAGCAGCATTATTATTTTGCAAATATTCGCAATTTTTCATTTGATGATCATCTACAGAATATGGATATGGAATAATAATTGCAGGTATTCCTAAATTCATGATTTCTGTAATTGTAATTGCTCCTCCCCTACACACAATGACATCACACCAATTATAAACTTCTTCCATATCTTCAATATATTCTCTCAGATCAATATTTATATTTATATTTCTATACTGAATTTCTGCCACTTTGTATGTTTTTCCTGTTTGATGAATAACATTAACCTTTAAATTTGTTGTATTTATTAATTTATAGATTGATTGAGGAATCACCTCGTTGAATATTTTTGCTCCTAAACTTCCGCCTATAACTAATATATTAAATTCTTTTTTATTATTCTTTTTTTCTAATATACTATTTTCGTATCTTGAAGGATTTCCTAAAAACTTATATTTTTTATTGTTTATGTTCATTGGGAATCCTAATATAACTAAATTTGAAAAAAATCTAATTAAATTATTTGTCATTCCAAAAATAATATTTTGCTCATGTACTATAATTTTCTTTCTAAGTACATATGCTGCAACAGCACATGGAAAACTAATATAACCACCCATTGATAACACTGCATTTGGCTGAAAATTTTTTATTATCTTAATAGCTTGAAATATTGATTTTAATAACATGTAAGGTAGTTTTAAATATATAAGTAATCCCTTTCCTCTAATACCTGAAAAATCAACGTATTCAATTGGAATATTAGTATCTTCTATTATCTTTTTTTCCATCCCTTTTTTAGTGCCAATCCATAAAACAGAAATATCTTTCGATATTAAATAGTTTGCAATTGAAAGACCTGGGTATATATGACCTCCTGTCCCAGCTGCAAATATAACTACTTTTTTTTGTATATTTTTCATATGTTAAAACTATCTTATAGAGCTATTCAAACTTTTCTTATAAACATCTCTATATATTCTAAATATTATAGTTACAGATAATAATGAAACTAAATAATTACTTCCACCATAACTAAAAAACGGAAGAGCTAAGCCTTTTGTAGGTGCAATACCTAATACAACTGCCATGTTAAAGAAAACCTGAGATGTTATAAATATACCAATCGCGTATGATAAATAACCCTGAAAAACTAAACCAACCCTCATAGCTTTTTTACCAATTGATATGCATTTTCTAAGGAAAAGATAGAATAATAAAATAATAAAAAGTATTCCGAAAATACCTAATTCCTCAGCGAGAACAGCAAAGATAAAATCTGTATGAGCCTCTGGCAAATAAAATAGTTTTGATGTACTTGATCCTAAACCTTTCCCAAAAACACCACCACTACCAATAGCCATTAATGAATAACAGAGTTGATATCCTCCATCTAAGTAATCCTGACAAGGTTCAAAAAAATCAAGTCTTTTTCTAATGTAAGCATAGTTAGCAATAATTATTGCTCCTCCTATAAAACCAAAAAATGCAACAGTTACTAAATAAATAAATCTTGCGTTTGCTAGAAAAAGCATAATCAAAGTCATGAAGAATAAAATAACTGTAGAACCAAAATCTGGTTGTAACATTAAAAGTACAGCGCTAATAAAAAACCAAAAAAAAGGTATAACAAATATCTCAAGTTTTTTTATATTTTTACTATTAAAATCTAAAAACGCACATAGCCAAACAATATAAAATAATTTATAAAACTCTGATGGTTGTAGATTGAATCCATAGAAACTTAGCCATCTAGTACTTCCACCAACTGTATTTCCAATGTTTGGTATGACAACAATAATTAATAATGTAATAAAAAAATAGAAGAATACTTTATAATTTTTTTTAATATTATATGTGCTTAAATATATAAAAAAAGAACAAACAAATATACTAAATAAAAGATAACATACCTGACGAAATAAAAAATGGAAAGGGTAATTATGTTCTTGTGTGGAAAGCTCAATAGATGCTGTGCTTAAAGTTATTAACCCAAATAAAATTATTGTTAGAATTATAAAAAAAAGATTTAAATCAAAAAAAGGTTTAATAATATTACTTAAATTATTATTTCTTTTATTATTCATATAAATTGTTCATTTGTATTGATTAATTGCATGATTTTTGAAACTTTTACCCCTTTCTTCAAACGATTTATACATATCATAACTTGAGCATGCAGGCGATAATATAATATACATATTTTCTTCACAGTTTTCTTTTTTTATATTTATAAAATTAATAGCTTCGCATACAGCATGTTCCATATTGTTCGCAATTGAAATGTCTTTAACAGATTTCAAGGCATTTTTAAGAAAATTTTTGCTTTCACCAAAAAAAATTATTTTATCTACTTTATTTTTTAGAACTTTTTCTAATTCGCTATAGTCATTAGTTTTTGATCTGCCGCCCATTAAAAGTACTATATTTTTATCAAGAGATTTTATAGCTGATATTGTAGAGTCTATATTTGTAGATTTTGAATCATTTATCCATGAAATATTGTCGTTTTTTAAGAAGTTTTCCATTCTATGTTCTACACAACCAAATTTTTTTATAGTTTGTGCTGCTAATTCCACGTCTAATTTTAAGGCTTTTATAACAGCTAAAGCGGCACAAATATTAATAAAATTATGTTTGCCAATAAGCTGCACATCATTTTCACTTATTATTTTCTTTTTTCCTTGAGAAATATAATTAATATTATTTTCTTTAATGATACCAAAATCATTAAGACTTTGGCCTACATCTGCACCAAAAGTATATCTTTCTTCTGTAGCTTTAGAATTTATATTATTATCTAATCTATTGAAAATAGAGATTTCAGCATTATTAAATATTTTATTTTTTAATATTACGTAATTTTCAAAATTCTCGTGTCTATCTAAATGGTCTGGTGTTATATTTGTTATTAAAGAAATTTTGCTATTAATTGTTTTCGTCATCTCTAATTGAAAACTTGATAGCTCTAAAATATTATATTCATAATCTTCACTTAATAACTCTAATACTGGTAAACCAACGTTTGCACCTGCTTTTACCTTCTTTCCTAAGTTTTTTAATATATGCTCAATAAGAAGTGTTACAGTAGTCTTTCCATTTGTGCCAGTTATGCAGATAACATTTTTTCTTTTTTTACCATTAAAAATATCTATATCTGTTTGAATATTTTTTTTTGAAATTTTAATTTTTTCTATAATATTTTTTTCTAATTTTATTCCAGGGCTTACAATAAAGTTATCGTGATTTTCTATGTATTCTTCTTTAAATTCACCCAATATTATTTTATTTTCATTTATTTCTTTCTTTATTTCTTTTGTAATTTCTAAATCTTTTCTAGTATCATATACTATGAAATCACAATTTATTTTATTTAAATACTTAGCAATTGATTTTCCAGTTTTTCCTAATCCAATGATTGCTAATGGTAAATTACTTTTTATCATAACTTATAATTTTTTATCTCAATTTTATTGTTGCCAAACCTATTAAAATAAGAATGAAACTTATAATCCAAAATCTTACTACTATTTTTGGTTCTGCCCATCCTTTTTGCTCAAAGTGATGATGAAATGGCGCCATCAAAAATACTCTTTTTTTTCTATATTTGAATGACAATACCTGAATAATTACCGAGAGTGCTTCTATCACAAAAATACCTCCCATTATTATTAATACTATTTCTTGTCTTACGATAACAGCCATCAGACCAATTGCAGCACCTAATGATAATGCTCCGACATCACCCATGAATACTTGAGCAGGGTAGGTGTTAAACCATAAGAATCCAAGGCCAGAGCCAACTATAGCGCCTATAAAAATTGTAATCTCTCCAGCATCCTTTATATATGGTATTAAAAGATATTCAGAAAAATTTATATTCCCACTTAGATAAGCAAATATTCCTAAAGCACCACTTACTAAAACAATTGGCATAATTGCTAACCCATCTAACCCATCTGTTAAATTTACTGCGTTACTTGTAGAAACTATTACCAACATGACAAAAGGAATAAAAAAGATTCCTAGGTCAATTACTATGTCTTTAAAGAATGGAATAATAAATTGTTGTTCTTGTGGACTTTCTATAAACTTGAACATGATGAAGGATATAATGCCTGCAGCAAGTAATTGTAGAATAATTTTTGTTTTTGCAGACATACCATTTTTATTTTTTGTTAACTTTTCGTAATCGTCAATAAAGCCGATTATTGCAAAAACTATGGTTGTGGAAATTAAATATAGGATATATTTATTTTCTAAATCTGACCAAATTAATGTTGAAATTAATAATGACGATAAAATTAATAAACCACCCATAGTTGGTGTTCCTGATTTATTCATGTGCGAGCTAGGTCCGTCTTCTCTTATAACTTCTGATAGATTATTAATTTGAAATTTATTAATTATAAATGGACCTAAAAAAAGAGAAATTGATAAAGCCGTTATAATACTTAAAATTGATCTTAATGTAATATATTCCAAAACCATAAAGTTTTGGTTAATGTCACTAAGAAAATCTAATAAATACAGAAACATCTTACAAACTCCTAGTTTTTAAAAATTCCACATATTCTTCTAGTTTAGCTGATCTTGAACCTTTAATAAGTATTACTGAAGAAGACTCTAGGTTATTATTCAAATATGATTTTAAACTTTCTGCATTTTCAAAATGATAACCATTTAAACCAAATACATCTGAAGCAAATTTACTATTTACACCAATACTTAAAAATTTATTAATTCCTCTTTTTTTTGCAAACATGCCTATCTCTGCATGAAAAGTTTTTGTATCTTTTCCTAACTCTACCATATCACCCATCAAAACCAATTTATTTTCATCAAAGCTTGACAAATATGTGATTGCCGCTTCAAAAGAGTTAGGATTTGCATTATAACAATCATCAATTAATTTTATATTTTTTTCTAATTTATATAAATTTAATCTTGATGATACTTCCTGAAAATTTTCTAATTTTTTTACTATATGTTCTATTTCAATCCCTAGGCTTAGACAAATAGACATAGCGCATCCAGCATTATAATAATTGTGCTCACCATTAATTGCTAATTTTAAATCGATATCCTTGTTATTTATAGAAAATTTATAAAAATTTTCTTCACATCTATTAACCTTTAAAAAACTTGTCTTATATGGAAAATTTTTAATTTTATTCATAAATTTTTTTATAAAGCCATATTCTTTTCCAAAATATAATTTATTGCCCTTTTTAAAATTATTATCATAGTTGTCTGAAGAATTAATCACTGAAACACCATCTTTATTTAGCTGTTTAAATAAACTAAATTTTTCTTTTGCTGTATTTTCTAAGTTTTTGAAGCCTTCAATATGCGCAAAGCCAATATTTGTTACAGCTGCTACATCTGGCTTAACAATTTTTGCTAGTGGTTCGATTTCGCCCATGTGATTTGAGCCAATTTCAATAATTACAAAATCTTCATCTTGGTTAATTGAAAAAATTGTTAAAGGTACACCAATATTATTATTTAGATTTCCTTTTGTGTAACATATTTTGAAATCTGATAATATATGAGCGACCATTTCTTTAACTGTAGTTTTGCCGTTTGAACCAGTAATTGCAATAAATTTTGCATTACTTTTGCTTCTAATATACTTACTTAAATTATGTAAGGCCTCAATTGTATTTTCGACCTTTATATATGAATTTGTTTTTAAATTTATATTTTCTATATTTTTTGAAGTTATGATGCATGAAGAGTTTTGAATAACATCTTGGATAAAATCATGTCCGTCGTAAACTTTACCTTTAATACAAATAAATACGTCATCTTTCTTTATTGTTCTTGAATCTATTGAAAAATTTGAAACTAATTGATCTTTTCCAAATAATTTTCCATTTAAATGTTCTGCGATTTTTGATAATGAATATTTTTTCATAATTTTAATATTTTTTTAACTACCTTATCATCGCTATGTAGAATTTTCTTATTTTTAACGATTTGAAATTCCTCATTCCCCTTTCCTAAAATTAAAACTATATTTTCTGAGTTTTTTAGTTCAAGAGCTTTCTTTATTGCTTTTTTTCTGTCAAATATAATTTTGTATTTTGTGAGGTCTTTAAATCCGGAGATTATATCATTTACTATCATTTTTGGTTCTTCATTTCTTGGGTTATCATTTGTTATAATGATTTTATCAGAATTATTTGAAACAACTTTTCCCATTAATTTTCTTTTCAGGCTATCTCTATTACCCCCGCAACCAAATACAGTAATAATTTTTTTATTTATAAAATGTTTTTTTGTGGAAATTAGAACTTCATTAATTGCTTCTGGTGTATGAGCAAAATCTATGAATGTTATAGGTCTTCCTTTTGAGTTATATTTATTCATTCTACCATTAACATGTTTAATTTTACCAATATTGTCTATTAATAAATTGTATTCTTTTTTGTTTGAGGCTACTGTTGCAATAGATATTAGTAGATTTATTATTGAAAATTTTCCATATAATTTTGTAGAAATTTTTCTTTTACCGTATTTTGAGTTTATATTAAAATTTATTCCTGAATCTAAAAAATTAATATCAGAAGCGTAATAATCAGCTTTATTATTATTTATTGATACAGTTAACAAATTATTTTCTTTTTTTAATATGTTATAGATTTTTTTACCATAAGTTCCGTCAATGCAAATTATTTTTTTCTTACTTTTGTACTCTGTAAATAATTTAACTTTTACATTGAAGTAGGAGCTCATTGTTTTATGATAATCAAGATGATCTTGACTTAAATTTGTAAATACTACAGTGTCAAATTCTACTCCTCTTATTCTATTTTGATCTATACCGTGCGAAGAAACCTCCATTGTAATAGTTTCAGCATCTTTATTTATGAAACTTCGTATGTTCTTATTTATATTAATTATATTTGGAGTAGTTAATTCTTTATTTTTTAGATTTGGATATATACCGCTTCCAGATGTACCAATTATTCCGCATTTTTCTTTTTTTATTTTTTTGAGTTGTCCTATGAAATCAGATACTGATGTTTTTCCATTTGTACCTGTTATTCCTATAATCTTTGCATCTAATTTTTTTATTTTATAAAATTTTCTTGCTAGATTAGACATTGATTCATTTATATTATTTACCTTATAAAATAAACATGAATCATTATATTTATTTATATCTATATGATTATTTTTACAATAAATAATTAAGCTTGCGCCTTTTTGTATTGCTTCTTTGATATAAGATTCTTTTGTTTTTAAAGTGTCTTTTAAAAAAAAAATATAATTTTTTTTTATTTCTTTACTATTTTCACTAAGCCCAGATATATTTATTTTGCTATGCAAAAATATCTTACTATTAATAAGATCTTGTAATTTCATTTATCTTTCAAAATTTACTCATCATTCACAGATCCGCTAACCCATTCGGCTGCTGCTGATATATCCCTACCTATTCCATCGAATGTGTTACAACCAACCAATAGAGTAAATCCTATAAATATTATTCCATAATACATAATTTTTTTCATATATAACTCCTTTAATTTAATCTGCTTGCTTTCTTAAAAATGCTGGTATGTCTAGAAAATCTAAATCTAATTCACCATTGCTATTTTTTTTGTACTCTATATTTTTTTCTATTTTTATTTTTTCTTTCTTTTCAATATTTTCCTCATTCTTTTCATAAGAATCATATTGATCTTGTTTTGCGTAATTTGGATATGCATCCTCACTTATATAATTTTCCTCTTGGTTAATTATTTCATCTTCAAAATTATTCACCAATATTTCAGGTTCTTGTTCGGAAATAATTTCTTTATTACTAATTACTGGATCTAATTTTATGTCAACTATTTTTTCATTAATATTTTCTTGTGTTTTTAGTGTTTGGGTATTATTCATACCTGTTGCCACAACTGTAACCTTAATTCTATCTTCCAATGACTCATCAATTGTTGTACCTACAATAACATCGGCTTCTTCTTCGTCTACCAAACTACCAATATGTTCGCCTATGGCCTCAAATTCACCATTCGTTAAACTACCATCTGAAGTTATGTTTATTAACAAACCTTTTGCATCTTGAACATTTACATCTTCTAATAATGGGCTTGCGATAGCTTGCCTGATAGCATCCTCTGCTCGATCTATTCCTTCACCAATACCGCTTCCCATCATTGTTGAACCTGCATTTGACATTACACTTTTTACATCTGCAAAATCTAAGTTTATCTCGCCAGGTTTTGTTATTAATTCTGCAATGCCACCTACTGCTCTTTCTAATACTGCATTTGATTGGTTCTTAGCTTCTGATAAAGGCATATCTTTGTCTGCACATAATTTATCATTAGGAATAATGATTAATGAATCTACTTTAGATCTTAAATCTTCTATACCAATTTCAGCATTTTTCATTCTCTTTTTCTTTTCATATTTCCAGGGCTTAGTTACAACAGCGACTGTAAGAATACCTAATTCTTTTGCTAATTCTGCTATTACTGGAGATGCTCCTGTTCCTGTTCCGCCTCCCATTCCTGCGGTAATAAATAACATATCACAGTTTTCAATTGCTTCTTTCAACTTATCTCTATCTTCAACAGCTGCTTGCCTTCCGATTTCAGGATTTGCGCCTGCTCCTAAACCTCTTGTAATATTATGTCCAATGTTACATTTTCGATTATCGTTAACAGGATTATTTTTTAAATCCTGCGCATCAGTATTGACACAAATGAAATCAACTCCACCTACTTTATTTTTAATCATATATTCAATGGCATTATTTCCACATCCTCCAACACCAACAACTTTTATATCAGCTTGCTGCTCTCTAGTATCAATTAATTCAAAAGACATAATGGACCTCCGGGGTTTTTAAAGTGTATATTTCTGTATTTTCAATTTCAGCTGAAACTTGATTTTGATAATCTTTAATATTATCTGGACTAATATTTAAAATTCTTAAAGAGTCAGTCGCTATTTTACTAAATACCGGAGCTGAAACTTTGCTTCCAAAAAACTGCCTTGCTTTCGTTTTTGGCTCACTAATAACAACAACAATTACTAATTTTGGATTTGTTATTGGGGTTATGCCTGCAAATAATGATATGTGTTCTTTATTATCATATTTTTCATTTTTGTTACCTGTATATAGCTCAGCTGTTCCAGTTTTGCCTCCAACACTATAACCTTTTACTGCAGCATTATAGCCAGTTCCGCTCTCAACATTCTTTTTTAATATTTCTTTTATTTTAATAAAACTAGTTTTATATTTTTGATCTTTATTTTTTTGAATAGAAATATTTTTTAAAATCCTAGGATGTATAACAATACCCTCATTTGCTATTACGCTGTATGCTTTTGCTAACTGCAAAGGAGTTACTTTTAAAGCATACCCTAAGGCATGTGACCGTAAATCACTGTCTTGCCATTCAGTATGATGATTTAACTCACCTTGAATTTCTGAAGGAAAATTTATATTCACCATTTCGCCAATACCTACATACTCTAAAAGCTCGTGGTATATTTTTTTATCAAATTGATTTGAAATTAAAATACTACCAACATTACTTGATTTTAAAATTATTCCCTCTAGAGTTAGGGGTCCATGATTTTTATAATTGTCCCTGTATATCTTTTTACCAAACTTTATATACCCTGGGGACGTATCAAAAATATCTCCTAAATTAACTTTTCCTGAATGAAGTGCTGCTGCAACTAAGAATGGTTTAATTGTTGATGCGGGTTCAAGTGAATCAACAATCGCTCTATTTCTCTCAGCGCTCTTTGTGTAAGAATTCCTATCATTAGGATCATATGATGGATAACTTGCTGCTGCTAATATATCACCATTAGTTGTATCTAAAATTACTACAGATCCTGATTTTGCATTGATAAAATTAATTTGTTTTTTTAATTCTCTAAATGCAACATATTGTAGCCTTTTATCTATTGTTAATTCTAAATCCTTTCCATTTTTAGGTTCGCTAACAAGACTTATGTCTTCAATATATTTTGTATTTTTATCTTGCCTGACAATTTTTTGCCCATCACTTTCTTTTAAATGAGTCTCGAAAGATAACTCAAGACCCATACCACCAATATGATCAATATTTGTTTTACCGATTAATGAAGCAAAAGTTTCTCCCTCTGGATAAAATCTTTGAGGTTCTTTTCTGAAGGCTACTCCTTTTAACTTTAATTTTTTTATTTCATTTATTTGATTAAGTGATGAAATCTGTCTTTTGATATAAATAGATTTTTTTTTCTGTTTTCTTTTAATACTATTTAGCAACGAAGGGCATTTTTTATTTATTATTCCACAAAGTTTTTGAATATTTTCTTTATCGTTTTCATTTAAAAAAATTTTCGGATTGTTAACTTCTAATGTATCTAATAAAATACTATCTGCTAAAATATTTTTATTTCTATCTACTATTACACCTCTATTTGCTTTAATAGTAACTTTTCTAATTTCTCTTTTTTGTATTTCACTGACATATTTTATATTCTCTGTAAACTGCAAATTGATGCATCTAATTAAAATGATACTTACAAGTATTAAAAAAAAGAATTTTATATAGTCTATTTTTTTTAATTGTTTAAAATAATTAATCATTGATATTAATTAGCACCCTTTTTTTTGGTATTGACATATTTAAATATTTTACTGCTCTTGCCTCAATTCCACTGTGTGATGTATATCTACTTTCTATGATTCTTGTCTTTTTCCATTCATTTTTTAACTCATATTTTTGATTTGATAAAGATTGAAGACTTCTGAATTGTGATCTTGTTAAATGCTCTAACCAAATAATGCTAAAAGACAAAATTATATTTAGAATTATTAGCACACATATTGTATAAATTTTCAGATTACTCATATTCTTTCAGCTACCCTAATTTTCGCACTACGTGCTCTAATATTTTCTTTTATTTCTTCTTGTGTAGCATTTAAAGGTGTTTTAACTTTTTTTAAATTTAAATTTTGACTAATATTTTTTATAGGCAATTTACTAATTATATTTTTATTTGTTGAATGATTATTAATAAAATTCTTAACTATTCGATCTTCTAAGGAATGAAAGCTAATCACAACTAATCTCCCACCAATCTCCATAATTTTTAAACAATCGTCTAAAATTTTTTCTAATTCTTGTAATTCTTTATTAATAAAAATTCTTATTGCTTGAAAACTTTTTGTTGCTGGATTTTTTTTATAACTTGTTCTCTTTGGATAACATTCATTTATGACTTTTGATAAATCTACCGTAGTATGTAGCAAGTTTTCTTCTAATGCTTTTTTAATGGATTTTGAAATTTTATAAGAATACTTTTCTTCACCATATTTTTTTAAAACTATACTTATTTCCTTGACATCAGCTTCTCTTAACCAGGCTAATGCTGTTAGGTTTGATGAAGTGTCCATTCTCATATCTAAAGGACCTTCTTTCATAAAACTAAACCCTCTTTCAGCATTATCTAATTGTGGTGATGAAACTCCTAGATCTAATAAAATACCATTAACTTTTTTTGATTGATTATGTTTTTCAACAATATTTAAAATGTTACTAAAATTGCTTCTCTCAAAAATAAATCTTTTATCATTTTTAAAATTTTTTCTTGCACAATATTCTGCTTCTTGATCCTTATCGATTGCAATTAATTTTCCATTTAATCCTATCTTATTCAATATTTTTTTTGAATGACCACCTCTTCCAAAAGTACAATCAATATAAGTACCATCAGATATAATATTTAAATTATTTATTGCTGTGTTTAACATTACCGGTTGATGTGATGTATTCATAATCTCTAATTTATAATTTAAGTTCACTCAATGCCTCATTGTTTGAATCACTATTTTTATTAACATCTAGCCAGTTTTTAATATTTTTATTCCAGATACTTTCAGACCATAATTCAAATTTACTTCCTTGCCCTAACAAAACTATTTTTTTTTCTATGGAAGCATATTCTCTTAAAGGAGTAGGAATTAAAAATCTTCCCTGAGAGTCAATCTCTGATTCTGTTGCATAACCTATTAGTAATCTTTGTATGAAACGTGCTTCCTTGTTATAAGAAGGTAGGTTCGATAATTTTTTTTCAATTATTTTCCAAGCAGCTAAAGTATATACTAACAAACATTTATCTTTATCTGCTGTAATAACTAAATTACATTTATTTTTAGAACAAAATTGCTTCCTATACCTGTTTGGCATTGAGGCTCTACCTTTCGCATCTATATTTAAATTGCTTATACCTTTAAACATTATTCTTTAATCCCCACAATTACCCACTTTTAGCCACATAATGCTACAAAAAAATATATTGTCAAGATTTTTCTATATTTGTCAATGACTTACGAAATAAATTTGAGGCAAAAGTGCTGATTAAATCAACAATATATATGTTGTACTTAATAAACAACTTTAAGTATTAATTTTTGCGAAAAATTGACGAGTCGACCTATAAGCTGGGTTCTGTTGAATGTAATCATTAATCTTGTATGTTTGTCACCAAACACATCTAGCAACCTACCCAAAAGCAGTACGAGTAGCACTATTGCTTTTCTATTTGGCCTTGCTCCGAGCGGGGTTTGCCATGCCAATAATATTACTATTATTGCGGTAAGCTCTTACCTTACCATTTCACCCTTACAATTAAATTGCGGTATCTTTTCTGTTGCACTTTCCGTAAGTTCACACTTCCCAGGTGTTACCTGGCGCTCTACTCTTTGGAGCCCAGACTTTCCTCTTTGTAAAAACAAAGCGATTACACAGTCGACTCAAATTCAATTAAATATTAAATTCTATTTATTTGCAAGGTGGATATATTTCTTATAAATATCGTTTTTGTTGATCTTAAAACGCTTACACACTATTTTTAAAGCTGTACTATATGAAATCTTATAATCTATTAAAAATTTAATAAATTCTTCAATTTCATTTTCTGAATAATCTTCATTATTATTTTCTGAAGCCGGAATAATAAATACAAACTCTCCTTTAAGCTTTTCTTTATTATCTTTTTCAAAATAATTTAGCCAATCATCAATTTTTTTTATTTTTATATCTTCATAAATTTTTGATATTTCTTTTGCTATACATAATTCTTTATTATTATTATATATATTTCTTAATTCAGTCAGCGTACTAATTACTCTATTTGGAGATTCGAAAAAAATTAATGCGCAATCATTTTTTGTACTATTTTTTAGAATTTCTTTCTTTTGAGATATTTTTTTTGGCAAAAACCCAATAAATTTAAAGCCATTTGCCGCATAACCACTAGCGCAAATTGCGGATATCACGGATGAAGCTCCTGGTATTGGCGTAATACAAATATTTTCCTTATGGGCTTGTGAAATTATCACATCACCTGGGTCTGATATACAAGGAGTACCAGCATCAGAGATAATGGCTATATCGTCACCTTTTTTAAGTAATTTTATTAAATAATCACACCTTTCTAGCTCATTAAACTTATGATAGCTCACTTGTCTTGTTTTTATACCATATGCATTCAATAACTTTTTACTATGGCGAGTATCTTCCGTTGCAATTAAAGTAACCTTCGACAATATTTCAACAGCTCTAAATGAGATATCATTTATATTACCAATTGGAGTCGCAACAACATATAATGTACCAAATTCGATGTTTTTATTACTATTATGCAAAATTTTAGACCTTTAAATATAAATACTTACTTTAAATTATTCTTAATAATAATTATTAGTATATTGCTTTATGGTTGCAATACAAACATTATGGAAATTATAGCAGATGACGAATTACAAAAAGAAAGTACAAATTCAAATAAAAATCAAGAAGACAGGGATAAATTTAATATAAACGAGCTTCTCATTGAGAAAGAGCCTATTTTATTAACAAATCTTACCCCAATAAAAAAAATTGCTATTTTGCTACCTATGACAGGAAAATATTCAAAGATTGGAAAATCCATACTAGATGGTATTAATATTCAGCTAGATTCAATATCAGAATACGAAAAACCAGAAATTTCTATTTATGACACAGGCGATGAAGATGTAAATATAAAAAATATTTATTCTGAAATAACTGGGCAAAATTTTGATTTTGTTATAGGCCCTCTTAAAAAACCATTAATAAATAAAATAATTAGCTATGATAAAGGGACTATTCCAATATTAACCTTAAATTATTCAAATAAATTAAATAAATATTCAAAAAATGTGTATCAATTTGGACTTCTTCCAGAAGATGAGGCAATTTGCATAGCTGAAAAATCTATCATTGATGGAAATAATAATGCATCTATTCTTTATCCAAATAATAACTGGGGAGAGAGAATAGCGCAGTCTTTTTCATTAAGGTTTGAAGAGCTAGGGGGGAAAATTATAGATAACGTTGTTTATAATGAGGAAAATAAATCTATTAATAACTCAATTAAAAACTTACTAAATATTGAAGATAGTATAAAAAGAAAAAATAAAATACAAAATATTCTAAATGTAAAATTACAATTTAAACCATATATTGCAAATGATTTAAATACAATTTTTGCCGTTGGCACATCTAAAAAAATGCGAATAATAAAACCGCAATTTGATTTTAATTTTGCTGAAAATATACCTTTTTATTCAACATCTCATATTTACAACGGAATAATTAACAAAGAAAAAAATAGTGACCTGAATGATATTAAATTTTGCGATATACCTTGGTTATATAATAAAAAAAATATTGTTGATAAAGAATATTTTTTTGAAAACAATGAAAAAAAAGACCTTTTAAGATTCATTGCTTTAGGCATGGATTCTATTAAAATAATTTATAATATATATGAACTCGAATTATATAAAGATAAATACTTACCTGGCGACACAGGATATTTAAAACTAGACGAATTTAATAAAATTAGGAGAAACCTAATAATTGTTAAATTTAAAAATGGTAAAGCCATAAAGACACGTTTTTGAATATGCTAGATAAAAAACACATAAATTTTTTTAAAAAAATATTACCAAATGATTTTGTTCTTAGTGAACCAGGTGATTGTTGGGCATATGGGTATGACAATAGTAAAATGCATGTTCTTCCAGAATGTGTTTTATTTGTTCAGAATAAATTTCAAATAAAAGATATTGTAGACTATTGTTATGAAAAAAATATTTCAATAACTACAAGAGGAAGAGGCACTGGTAATACAGGTGGGTCTGTTCCTATAGAAAATTCTATTGTTTTATCAATGGAAAAAATGCAAAAAATTATTAAAGTTGATCTTGATAATAGACTTGCAATCGTAGAACCTGGTGTAATTAACAAAACTCTACAAAATACCTTAGAAAAATATAATTTCTTTTGGGGGCCTGACCCATCAAGTCAAGAATATTCAACTATTGGAGGGAACATAGCTAATAATTCTGCTGGCCCTAGAGCTATTAAATATGGGACGCCAAGAGATAATATCTTAGGATTAGAATTTATTTCTGGTACAGGAGAAATTCATAAAACTGGCGTTAAAACATCAAAAGGCGTTGTCGGCTTAGATTTAACAAGAATATTTACTGGCTCAGAGGGAATATTAGGTATTCTTACGGAAGCAACCTTAAAAATTCTTCCAAAGAATAACTCTATAAAAACTATAGAAATTACCTTTGAATCCATTAGTGATGCAACCAATATGATTATTAGCCTGATGACACAACCCATAACACCATACAAATTAGAATTTATTGATGAGGAATCAATAAAACTTATAAATAATATGAAAAAAGATCATTATAATAAAGAATCAAAGTCAGCAATACTTTTAGAATTAGATGGTGAAGAAGAATATATTGAAATTATTAGCAAAAAAATTATAAATACAATTAAGAAAAATAATTATAAAAATCTAACTATTGCTAATAATAAAGATGAGATAGAAAGTCTATGGTCTGCTAGAAAATCACTTTCTCCTGCATTAAGAGAGATAGGTGGTTACAAAATTAATGAAGATATTGCTGTTCCAATTTCAAATTTAACTAATCTTCTTAATGACTTAAAAATAATATCAAAAAAATATAATATAAAAATTGTGAATTTCGGTCATGCTGGAAACGGCAATATTCATGTAAATCTATTATTTGATAGCGAAAATGAGAAGAATTCGACCAATTCAAAAAAATGTTTAGAAGAGATCTTTGATCTCACAATAAAACTTGACGGAACTATATCTGGAGAACACGGTATTGGAATTATTAAGAAAAAATATATAGAGAAAGAAATTCAAAACGAAACCTTAAATCTTATGAAAAATATAAAGAAACAATTTGACCCTAAAAATATCCTAAATCCTAATAAGACTATATAACTATATATTGCCTAATTCCTCTTCTTCTTCAGATAAATTTTCAATGAACGAATGTCTTTCAAATAATCTATCTGCATATTTTAATAATGGATTCGCACTTTTTGGTAATGTGATTTTATATTCCGATAATCTCCAAAGAATAGGCGCCATACTACAATCAATTATAGAAAAATCATCACTTAAGAAGAATTTTTTTCCTTGAATAAAATCTAATGACAGCATCAAATTTTCTTTTAATTTTTCTCTTGCAGCATTTGATTTTTTTTCTCCACTAGATTTTAAGTCTTCTAGTAAACCATATAAATCCTTTTCAATGTAATGAAGAACCATTCTTGTTTTTGCTCTAATAACAGGATCAACCGGCATTAAAGGAGGATGAGGAAACCTTTCATCTAAATACTCCATAATTACTCTTGACTCATACAAAACTAAATTTCTATCGACGAATGTTGGAGTTGAATTATTTGGATTAAGCGCTATTAAATCCTCGTTATTTTCTCCAGATGGGACGTTGACTACATTAAACACAAGATCCTTTTCACCTAAAACTATTCTAACTCTATGTGATTGAGCACAATTAGGATCTGAATATAGTGTCATAGTATGCATATTGAATTACCTAAAGGTTAATGTATGTCTTTCCAAAATTCTTTTTTTGTATAGTACGCTATAATGGTGAAAATAAATATAAATAATAATACCCAGAAGCCGATTGAATATCTTTTTAATTTGGCCGGTTCAGATACGTATACTAGAAAATTAGTTATATCATTGGTCATTTGTTTAAATTCATTTTCGTCATATGTGCCTTTTGATTTTACTTCTAAAGCAATAGGAGTGTTATTAGAGTCTAAAATTACTTTTTGACCCCCTTGTAGACCAGCTAAAATATTTGGCATAGACGTATTTGGTAATGCCAAATTATTAAAACCTGTAGCTGTGTTATCATCCTCATAATAAGTATTCAATTTTGCGTATATATAATCAGCCCCTTTTGATCTTGCTGTTAAGCTTAAGTCAGGTGGTGCTGCATTAAACCAAATTAAAGCATCTGATTCTTTCATGGCAATAGTCATTGTTTCACCAATTTTTTTGTCTGCAAAAATTAAGTTTTTTGCGAAAACAGTTTCCTCAATATCTAAATCTTCCGCTAATGTACTCATTCTCATATACTTTAAAGAATGACATCCGCTGCAATAGTTCATAAAATATTTTGCGCCACGCTGAAGTGAAGCTTTATTATTTATATTGTTAATAGCTTTATAATTATCAACTATGCCACCTTTTTTTGCCGCGGAATAGGAAACATTACTCAATGTTAAAATTATCAATAACGAAATTATTATATTTTTAATCATCCTGTAACCCTATCTGGAACTTGTTTTTCTGTATTTAATCTAGTGTAAAGAGGAGTAATTGTCATAAAGATAACAAAAATACTAACTAGGACTAAACCAATAAGGACTGTTAAATAATTTTCACTAGTTATTCTAGTGATATCATAGATAGTAATCAAAGATAATAAAATTCCTGTAAATAAATAGCTGAAGAAATTACTTCTAGAAGTACTATAAAAGTATAAAAGAGCAAAAAATATAAAATACATCTCACTGAATCTTAAAGCTAAAGCACTATAAAGTGGTGTAGGTGCTTTTACTCCTAACCAGCCCAAAATTAAGAAACCTATCACAAATACAAAAAGATTAATTTTAAATAGAGAGCTTCTATACCTTATCGATTTTATTGGGTTCTTATCAATCCATGGTAAGAAAAATAAAACAACGATTGATAACGCCATTGCGAGGGCACCATAAGCCGGATCTGGAATCGCTCTTAAAATTGAATAAAACGGAGTGAAGTACCACACGGGAGCAATATGTTCAGGCGTTACTAAAGGGTTTGCGGGAATGAAGTTTGCATGCTCAAGAAAGTACCCACCCATCTCTGGCACGAAGAAAACTGTTAATGCGAATAAGAAAAGAAAAACTCCAATACCAACAAAATCTTTTACAGTGTAGTAAGGATGAAAAGGTACACCATCTAATGGTATGCCATTTTCATCTTTATGTTTCTTTATTTCAACTCCATCAGGATTATTTGAACCCACAGTGTGCAATGCTGATAAATGTAAAATCACAAGAAGCAAAATAACCATAGGCACAGCTACAATATGCAGGGCAAAAAATCTAGTTAATGTTGGATCTGATATAGCAAAGTCTCCTCTTATCCAGACGCCTAGTTCTGGACCTATAAATGGAATTGTAGTAAATAAATTTATAATTACTTGAGCTCCCCAATAAGACATTTGCCCCCAAGGAAGAAGATAGCCCATAAAAGCTTCTGCCATCAGTGCAAGATATATAAAAACTCCAAACAGCCAAATAAGCTCTCTAGGTTTTTTAAATGATCCATACATTAAAGCTCTAAACATATGCAAGTAGACGACGACAAAAAAGGCTGAGGCCCCAGTTGAATGCATATATCTTATTAACCAACCAAGATTCACATCACGCATAATAAATTCAACTGAGTCGAACGCGAGCTTAGCATCTGGTTTATAATGCATAGCAAGAAAAATGCCCGTGAAGATTTGTAAAAATAATATTAGAAAAGCAAGAGATCCGAAAAAATACCAAAAATTAAAATTTTTGGGGGCATAGTAATGTGTTAGATGGTCTTTAATAAAGCTTAATATGGGAAGTCTTTCATCAATCCACCCTATTACGCCAGTTGCTTGATTCTTTTCACTCATTCGTTAACCTTTTTTTGTTTCATTACTTCCAGGTAATTCACCAACAATCAATGTATTTTCATCTTCAAATCTATATGGAGGAACTTTTAAGTTTGCGCCAGCCGGACTACCGTTAGCAACTTTTCCGGCTAAATCAAAATTTGAACCATGACACGCACAAAAGAATTTATTTTCCCCAGGTTTATAAGCCGGGTTACATCCAAGATGTGTACAAACACCCTCTAAAACTAATATTTCAGGCTTCAAAGATCTAAATTTATTTTTTGCGAAATCTGGTTGTTGGTCAGTATTATCTGACATTGGATCTTTATGCTTAGTTTCGTTTGTATTTATACTATCAAGCATATCTTTTGTTCTTTTGACAACCCAAATTGGTTTTTTTCTCCAAATAAGGTCAATTTTCTCGCCTTCTTTAAGATTGCTTATATCAACTTTAACCGGAGCACCGGCAGCTTTAGCTTTTGCACTAGGCGCCATCGATGATAAAAAAGGCCATAAAGTTGCAGCTGCGCCAGTTCCACCAACTAACGATAAACTACCTGTTAAGAATTTTCTTCTGCCATTGTCAGGGTTGTCACTAGACATAGATAAAATTTCCTTTTCAATATTCCTAATATTTCAAACTTGGCGCTATTCTAGCATATTGAAATAAATTTTTGTGTGAAAAATTCTTATATTAGTGAATTTTTCAAGGATTGTATAAATAAGTCACATTCTTCTCTAGTTCCAACTGTGACTCTTAAGCAATTTTCCAAGCCTGGAGTTTCTGTCATATTTTTAATCAAAATTTTATCGCTCAAAACGTCATTAAAGATTTGATCAGCAGAATTTTTTAATACTTTAAAAAGTATAAAATTAGTCTTAGATTTATAGACTTTTATATGCTGTATTTTAGTCATTTCATCTTGCAAATATTCTCTATTTTTTATAATTTCTTCTGCTTGATCACAAAAGAAACTATTATTTTTAAAATAAATATGACTCATTTTTTGAGATACAGAATTAATATTAAATGGTAGCCTTAATTTATTTAACTCCCTGATTATATATTTTTGTCCAAATAAATAGCCTAATCTAATTCCAGCAAAACCGATTTTGGATAGGGTTCTCATTATTAATAAATTGTCAAAATCTTTTAATTGGTCAATAAAAGATTTTCCAGAAAAAGCCTCGTATGCTTCATCAATAATAACTAGACCATTTGCTTTTAGTAATATTTTTTTTATATCTTCTTTATCCCATAAATTTCCAGTTGGGTTATTTGGGTATGCTAAAAAAATCAGCGCAGGATTTAGCTCCTCAATCTTTTTAAGCATTAAATTTATATCTAAAGCAAAATTATCTTTTAGCAAAATTTCTTCAAACCTAAGGCCAACAACCTGAGCAATTTTTTTATACATACTAAAAGATGGTTTTGGTAGCAAAACGATATTTTCTGGTTTTAAAAAAGCATGAAAAATAATTTGTATTAACTCGTCAGAGCCGTTGCCAACTATAAAATCATAATCTTCGTTTAAGCTATAATTTTTTAATAAATTTTTTTTTAAATTTTGACAATCTGCATCTGGATATCTGTTTAAATTAACATTTTCCTGCCAATTTTGGTTTATATCCATTTCTAATTTAACTTCTATATCATATGGATTTTCCATCGCATCGAGTTTGATCATATTTTTTGAATCTAAAACTTCATATTCACTCAATGAATTTATGTCTTCTCTAAAAAAATTAATTATTTTTTTATTCATCGGGATCACTATTTTCTTTATAATTTCTTAAGGTTGCGGATTCTTTATGAGATGATAAACCCTCAGCATTTGCAATAATAGCAGCATGTTTTGATAGTATTTTTGAAGACTCTTCGGAGCACTGAATAACATTAGACCTTTTTTGAAAGTCATATACACCTAAAGGCGAAGAGAATTTTGCTGTCCCCACGGTTGGCAGAACATGATTTGTTCCAACGCAGTAATCACCAAAAACCATTGGACTATTTTCTCCAATAAATATAGCTCCAGCATTTTCAATTTTATCAACATATTTATTACCATCTTTAACAGATAGTTGAAGATGCTCTGGGGCTAGTTCATTTGAGATCTTAATTGCCTCTTCTATATTTTTACATTTTATAAATATTCCGAAATTATTTAATGAAGATTTAATTATATCGCTTCTGTCTAATGATGAAATTTTCTCTAACATAAATTCTTCCACTTTTTTTAGTAAATCATTATCTGGAGAAATCAATATTGATTGAGCCAATTGATCATGCTCTGCTTGCGCAAATAAATCTGAAGCGATCCAGGAAATCTTAGCTGAGGAATCTGCAATAACTAAAATTTCAGATGGCCCCGCAAAATTATCTATACCTACATCACCATACAATTCTTTTTTTGCTTCTGCTACAAATTGATTACCTGGTCCTACAATCATATCAACTTTTGGTATAGTTTTTGTTCCAAATGCTAAAGCAGCGACAGCATGTGCTCCTCCTATTCTAAAAACGCGGTCTACACCAGCTAAAAATGCTGCAGCAAGAACTAAATTATTCACTTCACCATTTGGAGATGGGACCACCATAATAATTTCATTCACTCCAGCAACTTTTGCTGGTACTGCATTCATCAGAACACTTGATGGGTAAACTGCAGATCCTCCAGGTACATAAATTCCTACTTTACTAATGGGGCTAATTTTTTCCCCCAATTTAATGCCTTCGCTTGTATATTCCCAAGACTTTAATTTTTGTTTGTTAGAAAATTCTTGTATTCTTTTTTTTGCAAATTTAAGGGCTTCTAATTCTTCTTTTGTAATTTTATTAATTGAAGAAGAAATCATATCTCTAGAGATTTCCAATTCATTTATATTTTTTACAGAGAAATTATCAAGATCCTTTGAAAATTTTATCAAAGCCTTATCTCTATGATTCCTAACTTCTTCAATAATATTTTTTACTATATTTTTTGTTTTAAGGGAATTTGTTTTTCTTGAAGAAATACATTCTTGTAAAGTTTCAACGAAATCTTTATCGGTAGAACTAATTTTTTTAATATTAACCATTAAGTTTTCTTTTTTCTACAGCCTCTGATAATTTATACAAAACTTTTTCTGTGTCCTCCCAGCCAATACATGCGTCGGTGACACTTTTTCCATAAATAAGATTTGAGTCGTTTATATTTTGATTACCCTCTACAAGATTACTTTCTATCATTAAACCTTTTATTCTTTTTTCCCCGTTACTTAATTGAAAAGCAATGTTATCCACAACTGATATTTGTTTTTTGTGATCTTTCATACTATTTGCATGACTACAATCAACGACAATTCTTTGAGGTAAATTAGCTTTATCAAGTCTTGCAGAAACTTCGTCAATACTTTTTTCATCGTAATTCACTTTTTTTGATCCGCCCCTTAATATAGTATGGCAATATTTATTCCCACTGGTTGAAAAAATTGCTGAATTTCCTTTTTTTGTAACTGAAAGAAAATGATGTGATCCTGAACCTGATTTAATTGCGTCAAATACAATTTGCAAATTGCCGTCTGTTCCGTTTTTAAATCCAACAGGGCATGATAGACCTGAAGCAAGTTCCCTGTGGCATTGACTTTCTGTTGTTCTTGCTCCAATTGCTCCCCAGCTAATGATATCAGAGATGTATTGAGGACTTATCAAATCCAAATATTCCGTGCCAGTTGGGATATCTAAATCGACAATATCTAATAAAAGCTTTCTACCGATTCTTAATCCTTCATTTACTTTAAAACTTCCATCAAGCATTGGGTCATTTATTAAGCCCTTCCACCCAATTGTTGTTCTAGGTTTTTCAAAATATACCCTCATTATTATAAGTAAATTATTCGAGACATCATTTGAGACTTTCTTTAATTTTTTCGCATACTCTATTGCAGCGACTGGATCATGAATTGAACACGGGCCTACAACAACAAAAACCCTGTCATCTTTTTCGTCTAAAATATTTTCAATATTTTTTCTAGAGTCAAGAATTGTTTTAATAGCTTGCTCACTTAAAGGGATCTCATCTCTTACATCCTCGGGAGTACTTAGCTCTTGCATTTCTATAATTCTTAAGTCATCTGTTTTTAATGTCATGTTATCTCGCTATAAAACTGTTTCAAAAGCACTAATTATATTTTCTACAGACTCGGTTTTTGTTTTCATTGAAGCTTTATTTGAAATTAATTGCGCACTTACATCAAAAATAGATTCCACTTCAACAAGCCCGTTAGCCTTTAGAGTCTTTCCGCTGTCTACCAAATCAACTATGTAATCAGCTAGACCAAGTATTGGTGCTAATTCCATTGATCCATAAAGCTTTATTATATCAACTTGTTTCCTTTTTTTAATAAAATAATCATTTGCACACTTTACATATTTTGTTGCTACCTTGATTCTTGGACCAGGCTCGCAATTTGGCAAAGAAGCTAAAACCATTCTACATTTTGATATACATAAGTCTAATGGGGTGTATAAATTATTCTCAGTATGTTCCACTAAGGTGTCTTTCCCTACAATTCCTAAATCTGCTGCACCATTTCCAACGTAAGTAGGAACATCAGATGCTCTAACAATAACAAGTTTCAATTTGGCATTATTTGTTTCGTATATCAATTTTCTTGAATCGCCCATATCTTCAATTGTATTAATACCTAATTTCTGAAGAAGCTCCATACCCTCTTTTAAAATTCTTCCTTTAGATATAGCAATAACAATATTGTCATTTATATTCATTGTGGCAGTCTCTTAATGCTAGCTCCAAGCTTAGTTAATTTTTCTTCAATACACTCATACCCTCTATCAATATGATATATCCTATCTACAATTGTTTCTCCTTCTGCGACCATACCAGCTAGAATTAGACTTGCCGATGCTCTTAAATCTGTAGCCATTACAGGAGCGCCAGTAAGTTTTTTAACACCCTTAATTATTGCTGTATTTCCATTAATTTCAATATCTGCGCCCATTCTAACCAACTCCTGCACATGCATAAACCTATTTTCAAAGACTGACTCTACAACCTTGCTTTTCCCCCTAGAAATAGAATTTAAAGCTATAAATTGCGCCTGCATATCTGTTGGGAAATCAGGATAAGGGTTTGTTACAATATTTACAGCATCTAATTTTTTATTTACCTTAATATTTATATTATCATTTTTTACAGCAATATTTGCTCCAGCTTTCTTCAACTTATTTATAATAACTTTTATTGTGTCAGGCCTCGTATGTGTTAATGTTAAATCTCCATTTGTTATTGCAGCAGCAACAAGAAAAGTTGCAGTTTCAATTCTGTCTGGCAAAACATCATAATTGCAGCCCTTGAGATTTTTTACACCCTCAATAGTAATAACTGAAGACCCGTCCCCATCTATTTTTGCGCCCATTAATCTTAAACAATTTGCTAAATCAATGATTTCTGGTTCTTTTGCAGCGTTTTTAATTACGGTCTTTCCAGTAGCCAAAACACCTGCCATCATTATATTTTCAGTACCTGTAACTGTTGCTGTGGGAAAATTAATTTTTGCACCCCGTAATTTTTTAGCTTTTGCAACAATATACCCATCTACTACTTTGATGTTTGCTCCCATAGCTCGTAAACCTTCAATATGTAGATTCACTGGTCTTGAGCCAATAGCACATCCCCCGGGCAAAGAAACTTTTGCTTCTCCAAAATGAGCTAGCAGAGGACCAAGGACTAATATGGAAGCTCTCATTGTTTTTACCATCTCATATGGTGCATACAAACTGTCAATTGAAGCAGCATTTATACAGACTTTCATTTTTTCATCGATAGATAAGGTGGCCCCCATTTCTGTGAGCAAAGAAATCGTAGTTGTTACGTCTTGTAGGTGTGGGACATTTCCGATAATAACATCTTCATTTGTGAGAAGACTAGCTGCTAGTATAGGCAGCACTGAATTTTTCGCGCCTGAAATTCTTACCTCTCCCTCTAGAGGCTTACCCCCGCTTATTAGTAATTTTTCCATTATGTTTTAGACTCAGACTCTAATCTATTGATTACTGATTCTATACCTGTTTCTTCTATTTCAGGCAGCAGACTTTTTCTTAAACTTTTTACAAGTCTAAGTCCATTTGCTACCACCTCAACAATTTTATATTTTTCGTCAACACTTTTCATGACATATATAACTTGGAATGCAGGTTTGCCTGCGCCAATTGATAATTCTGTTTTAACAAGATAGAAACCTTTGGTTTCTGATGAGCTAATAATTTTTATTTTGGAGCTTGAGTACTCAACGATTGTTTTTGCATAAATTCTTATTAGCTGATTTTTTAATGCAATTTTAAATCTATTTCTTATGTCTTCAGTTGTATTCTTATAATTTTTTTTTCCGAGTATTCTTCTTACAACTGAATCAAAATCAATTATTGGACTTATGATGTTGTCAACCCTGCCATAAAAAATAGTAATATCTTCTTCATATAATTTTTTATTTTTTTCAACATCTGAAAACAAATTGCCTGCAGCAGATAATATTACATCTTCTGGGCTTAATTTAGCTGCATAAGCGCAAGATGCGCCAACTAGTAGCAATGGAATTAAATATGTAAATATTTTTTGTATTTTAAATTTTCTCATAATGCATTATTTCACATAAACAAGTCATTCTTCAAGAAGCAAGCTATTTTATTTTTCTTTTCCTAAAGGTTTAAAGATAATTAATAATGACGGCAATAAAGTCAATGAGGCTAAAAGTGCTGTTAACATTGCTAAGCCCGTCAAAAGTCCGAAATATATTGTAGGTATAAAGTTTGATAAAGACAAAATAGAAAAACCAATTACAATTATTGAAGAGGTATAATACATAGCTTTTCCAATACTTCCATGACATATTTGTATTGATTTGGAATAATTATTATTTTGATAAAACTCTCTTTTGAATCTAATAATATAATGTATTGTATTATCTACAGCTATACCGACACTTATAGCAGCTATTGTAATTGTCATTAAGTCTAAAGGTATTGATTTTAGACCCATAAAACCTAAGACGAGTGTTGCAGGAAGTATGTTTGGAATAATAGCTATTAATGCCAAATAGAATGATCTAAATAAAATAATAAACATGAGCATTATAGATATAAATACAAAACCAATCGTCTGGATTTGGGAAGAAAACAAACTTTGCAGCATGTTGTTATATAGAACAAGCATATTTGTTGTATTAAATCTGTCACTAGAGTAACTCATCTCGCTAGATAAAAAATTTTCAACTCTTTCAATAAATTCTTTTCTATTTAAATTTTCATTAGAATCTATCATTCTTAATGTAATTCTTGTTTGTGTTTCGTCTTCTGACAAATATGGGTCGAATAATACATCTTTCACTTCGTCTGAAAGTGAATCTTTTATAGCGCCAATCTGTAAATCAGATAAGGGCTCATCATCATTTAAACCTATTGCTAATTTATATAATGTAGCTAAGGATAATACTTTACCAGTTTCTGGCTGGGACTCTAAATAATCATGTATCTTTTCTATTTCTTTAAACTTTGGTTTACTTAGCCAATATCCAGCAATTTCATCTTCTTCACCAAATAACTCTGATAATTCATCAAATTCCATATCATCATCTTGCTCACCAATAATTTTTTCATCTAAAGCTAATTTAGGTTTGTCAATAATAATGTCGAATGGAGTTGTGCCCCCAAGTTTTTTATCAATCTCAAGCATTCCTTGATGAATCTCAGTATCAGAATGAAAATAATCAATAAATCTATTTTCAACTTTAATTTTTGATATTCCAAAAATACTAACAACTGAAATCAAAGTAGCAACTAAAATAATTTTTCCATAATTATTTAATGAAAAATTTGCAAACTTATTTGTAATATTTTTTGTTATGTCATTTTTTTCAAAAATACTCTCATTTGGCAAAAGCATTAAAACGGTTGGAAAAACAATAAATGTAATTATAAATGCAGAAATTATTCCAAAAGTCATCAAATAACCAAAATCAATAACAGGCCTTATTCCACTAACAACAAGCGATATAAAAGCAACAATTGTTGTTAAAGATGTATATACGCAAGGAACAAACATATAGTGAATTGTTTCAGACACTGCGTCTTTTTTCGTTAGATTAAGATCTTTTGCTTTTAGTTCTCTATATCTTACTGCTAAATGAATAGTCATCGACATGGTTATGATTAGTAAAATTGCAGCAAAGTTTGAAGAAATTACGGTAATTCGCCAATCTATAAATCCAGCTAATCCGCTTACAAAAATTACAGAAATTATACAGCCAAATAGAGGTATAAAAATCCACCTAATACTTTTAAAAATTATAAATAATATTAAAACTAAAAAAATAAAAACTCCAAGTCCAAATTTTTTCACGTCTTGTGCAATGAAATCTGTCATGTCAGAAGTAATCATTGGTACACCTCCCAAAAACATGGAAGCATTACTTTTATATTTTTCAATTACTTTTCTAATTTTTTTTATGTTCTTTTTCTCTTTAATTGCATGAGAAGCGCTATAGTCCTTGAATTGTTTTTCTGCTTTTTTAAGAGATTTTTTTTCCGATTCTGTAAGTTGTCTTGTTAGCCTAATTTCTCTTAAGTCGTTTCTTTGATTTAGTAATTTAAAATATTCATTATCTTTAGTAAAATTTACAACTAAAACTGTAGTTGTGGAATCTTCACTCATTAATAAATTTTTATAAAGTGGACTTGTTGCAAACTCTTTTTTTACTAACTCCAAATCAATATTTTTTGTTCGTAATGTTCTTTGTTCTTTAGCGAGATCTGTAAACCCAATTTTTGGACTATTTAGTAATGGAACATCAAGTATTGTTAGCACACTACTTATATCAGGAATATTATCTTGCAGATCCTTAGATAATGAGTCCAGCATTTCTAAAGATTTTTTATTATATATCCCATCATTTGGCTTAAATGTAATAACCACGAAATCTTCTGTAGAGTATCTTGAGCTAGTTGCTCTATAATATTTTAAAGCTTGGTCATTTTCTAAGACCAAGGAATCTGCGGAAGCATCCATCTTAAAATCTTTAATACTTAATGAGAAAAAAGAAATTATTAATAATGCTAGAGAGAGCAATAGAAATGGTCTCTCAATAGTAAAATAATCGTAAAAATTTATTACTTTATCAAAGATTTTCATAATACTGGTGTTAAGAAGTACATATATATAAGTTAAATTCTATCATTATTACGTTTTTATATCAGCATTCTATAGAATTTACGAGATATAACTTATATTTTCTTATATAATTAAGTAAATATAATTTTTATAAATAACTATGCCTAAATTTCAAGAAAATGATGCGCTAAATTTAGCAAAAAAAACAATAGAATTAGAAGTTTCTGCCATAAACAGCCTAAAGAAAACTTTAGATAAAAAATTATATTTATTTTGTAGAAAAATTTTTAATTGCAAAGGAAAGCTAATAATTTTGGGTGTTGGCAAATCTGGGCACATAGCAAAAAAGCTTTCTGCAACTTTTTCTAGCACAGGAACTCCATCCTTTTTCATTCATCCAAGTGAGGCAATGCATGGTGATATGGGAGCGATTAATAAAAATGATATTATACTTTTAGTTTCAAATTCAGGGTGCACACCAGAAATTATACAAATACTTCCGAATTTAAAAAAAATTGGTTGCATAATTTTAAGTTTATGTGGTGAAAGTAAATCAAGAATTTTTGATGAATCAGATATTTCTTTAAATATTAATACCAATAAAGAAGCTTGCCCGCTAAATCTTGCTCCAACATCAAGCACAACACTTACATTAGTTTTAGGAGATATAATCGCCGTTATTCTAATGAAAATGAAAAATTTTAAATCAAAAGATTTTGCAAGCAACCATCCTGGTGGAAAACTCGGAAAAAACTTGAATTTGAAAATTAAAGATGTGATGAAAAAAGGCAAAGACATACCTAGATTATTAGACAAAAAAAAATTCAAGGACGCTTTAATAGAAATGACCAAAAAAAACCTCGGTTGTGTCATCATTTCAAATAAAAATAACAAAGCTATTGGTTTTTTTACTGATGGAGATTTAAGAAGATCAATTGAAAAATACTTGGATATTCATGAAACACCTATAACAAATATTATGACGAAGAAGTTTTTATTTTGTTATCAGGAGGATTATGCAACAGAGATATTAAATATTATGAAGAAAAACAAAGTTAATTCCTTGCCTGTTCTTGATTCTAAAAATAAAATTATTGGTGCTGTAAATATGCATATTTTAATTAATTCTGGAATAAACTAAAGAGTGAATTATATAAAGAAAAATTTGTTCAATTTTATAATAATTATTATAGGTTGTGTTTCCGCGCTAATTATAAATAACAAAGCAGAAGATATTCTTGATATAAGCTCGAATAATATTAAAACAAAGCCAGATAATATGTTTACAAAAGTCAAATATATAGCTATGGATGATGATGGATCACCTTTGTATACTGTGACTGGACCAGAAATGAAGCAATTTTACAAAAGCGAATCTATTGAGGTTAGTTATCCTAAAATCTTACTGTTTAGAAAAGACAAGCCGCCAACAAAAGTTATTTCTAAATTTGGATCGATCGCTTATAAAAGAAAAAATATAAAATTATCCGGCGATGTAAATATGTATTTTAAAGAAAAACTTGAAGAGCCTTTCTTAAAATTAAACACTGAAGAAATATATATATACCTAAATGAACAGTTAGCGGTTACTGATGCAAAAGTTTATATAAAAAAAAATAATTCATTTTTAAATGGAGTGGGAATGAAAAGTAGTTTGATGAAAGGTGAATTTATACTTTTTGAAGAAACAAGAGGTAAACATGTTGAATAAATTCATATTTATCTATGTATGTATGATTATATGCTTACCTGCACACTCTTATGAGTCTGACAAAGACAAGCCTATATTTTTAGAATCTGACTCTGCTAAATGGGACGAGGAATCTCAAAAGAGTACTTATAGAGGGAATGTAGTGGTTACCCAAGGAAGCATGGTTTTAACTGGAAATTTATTAATAGTAACTTCAAAAAATAATGAAATAAACAAAATGACAGTTTTTGGTGAAAAAGCAACATATAGACAAAAAACCCGCAATGGAAAAATCGTGAATGGTGAGTCCAAAAAAATTGAATATTATGCTGATAAGGCAAAAATAATTTTTTTAAATAAAGCGGTGTTGACGCAGTCAAATAACACAGTTAGAAGCAATAAAATTATATACCAAACGGATAGTGAAAATATAATGGCGGGGGATAAAGAAGGAAAATCAAGAGTTAAAATGACTCTTGAGCCAAAAAAAGATAATGAATAAGCTAACTATAAAAAGCATATCAAAAAAGTACAGCGAAAAAAAGATTGTTTCTTCGGTATCTATAGAAGTAAATACTGGAGAAGTTATTGGTCTTCTTGGACCTAATGGCGCAGGCAAGACAACATGTTTTTATATGATAACTGGTTTAATCTCTCCAAATTCCGGTAAGATTTTTCTTAACAAAAAGAATATAACTTCATTATCAATTGATGAAAGAGCGAATCTTGGGTTAGGATATCTGGCACAAGAGCCATCAATTTTTAGAGGCTTAAGTGTAAAAGACAATATCTTTGCAATCCTAGAACAAAGAAATGATATAAGCGACAGGGAAAAAAAATATAAGTTAGATTATTTATTAAATAAATTTAATATTGAGCACATTAAAAACACTATGGGAGTGAGTTTATCTGGAGGTGAAAGGCGACGAGCCGAAATCGCCCGAGCCCTTGCATCTGACCCAAAGTTTATTTTATTAGACGAACCATTTGCTGGAATAGATCCAATCTCAGTTATAGATATTCAAGAAATAATAAAAAATTTAAAAGAAAATAATATTGGTATTTTAATAACTGATCATAATGTAAGAGAAACTTTAGATGTATGTGATAGATCATATATATTGAATGATAGCAAAATAATTGCTGAAGGAAATTCAGCAGATATTCTCAAAAATGAAAAAGTTAAAAAAGTTTACCTTGGTGATAATTTTAAAATGTAACTCTTAATATAATAATTTTTATAATGAAATTTAATCTTACAACTAAACAATCATCAAAAATATCAATAACTCCACAATTACAAAATGCAATAAAACTTCTACAATATTCTGCTATAGAAATTAACCAAGAAATACAGAATATTTTTGAGTCAAACCCTTTGATTGAAAAAGAAGATGCTTGTGAAGAGTACGAGGAAAATTCATGTGAAGAACACTATAGTCATTACAAAGATAATCCCTTGCCAAACAATGATAATGTTATCTCTACATCTGAAGTTATAGAAAAAACTACATCTGAAGAAGATAGTTTAAAAAAACATTTAATATGGCAAATTGATTTGCTTAATATTAGCAATAAAGATAAAGGTATAGCTGAGGCTATTATAGATTATACAAATGAAGATGGTTATTTAATAAAAAAAATCTTTGAAATTTATGATGATGTTTATAGTTCTTCAGAAATATCTGTAGATGAACTTATAGCTATTCAGCACTTATTACAAAATCTTGATCCTATCGGATCATGTTGTGAAGATATTAAAGAATCTTTGTTAGTACAATTAAATAACGATAAAGCAGAAGACTATATTAAAAGTAAAGCTTTTGTTGTAATAAGCGAATTTTTTGAAGAGTATGTAAATAAAGAGTTCAATAAAATTGAAAAAGATTTAGGTCTAGACAAGGAAGAAATACAAAAAATTGATATGCTAATAAAGACACAAAACCCAAGACCTGGCTCAGCTTTTATAAATAAAAAACAATCAGACTATATAATCCCGGATGTAAAAATTTCGAGAGAAAATTCCAAATGGGTAGTAAAGCTAAATAAGTTAATATCTCCAAAAATTACGATAAATAAAAACTATATAAATTTGTCGGAAAAAAATATTTCAGATAACGATAAAGTATATTTAAAAAATAATTTGCAAGAAGCAAAATTATTTATTAAAAATATAGACTACAGAAATAACACTCTTATAAAAATATCTAATAGCATTTTTGAAAAACAAATAGATTTTTTCAATAAAGGTGTAGAAGAAATAAAGCCAATGAATTTAAAAGAAATTGCTTTGAGTATTGATGTTCATGAGTCGACGGTATCTCGCCTAACAAACGGAAAATATATGGAGACGCCTTATGGAATTTTTGAATTAAAATATTTTTTTTCAAGTTCATTATCTAATAATCTTGGTGATGATTTATCCTCAAAATCTATTAAAGAAAAGATAAAAAAAATTATTAATGCTGAAAATAAAAATAAACCATTTAGTGACGATAAAATTGCTTATATATTGCAAAACCAAGGCATAAATATTGCTAGAAGGACCGTTGCAAAGTATAGAGAATCTTTGAATCTAGAATCGTCCTCAAAAAGAAAAACTAAATAGAGTTTTGCGAGAAAATTGCTAAACTTGAAGTTTATGTAAATATTAGAAAATGTAACTGAGATAACCTATGCAAAAGGAAAGTCAAATATTAAAGCTTGATGCAATTTCTGAATCTCTTAATTCAGGAGCCATGCTAAAAGCCAAATTAATACTTAATGGATTACATCCAGCAGAAATTGCGAGGCTTCTTGAAAGTTCGCCGACTAGGCAAAGAAGATTAATATGGGAGATGTTAGATCATTCAAACGATGGTGAGGTATTACTCGAAGTTGGTGAAGAAGTAAGAAATAGCCTAATGGAATCTATGGATGAAAAATCTTTATTAGCAGCAACGAAAGGTCTTGATGTTGATGATTTAGCGGACCTTCTCGAAGAACTACCTGAAACTGTTGTTAAACAAGCCTTACATGGCATGGATTATCAATATAGAACTAGGCTTGAAACAGTAATGAATTATGATGAAGATACTGCAGGCGGTTTAATGAACACTGACACAATTACAATTAGGCCGGATGTTACTCTTGATGTTGTTCTTAAATATTTAAGATTGAAAAAAGAGATTCCGCAAAATACAGATAATATTATAGTAGTTGATAGATATAACCATTATTTAGGAACTCTTTCTGTTACAAATTTGCTTTGCGCTGATCCTGAAAAAACAGTATCTGAGTCAATGAATAAAAGTTACATATCTATTAATTCAAATACTTTAGCTACTGATGTGGCAAATATATTTGAGGATAGAGATTTAGTATCTGCGCCAGTTATAGATCAAAACAATATTTTACTTGGGAGAATTACTATTGACGATGTAGTCGATGTCATTCGTGAGGAAAGCGAAAGTACTGTTTTAAATATGGCAGGTTTAACGGACGAGGAAGATATATTTGCACCTGTCTTACCATCTGCAAGAAGGAGAGCAATTTGGCTTGGAATAAATTTAATTACGGCGCTAATAGCATCTGGTGTAATTAGCTTATTTCAAGATACAATTGAAAAAGTTGTAGCATTGGCTGTATTAATGCCAATAGTTGCAAGTATGGGAGGTATAGCTGGATCTCAAACATTAACACTTGTAATTAGAGGTATTGCTCTAGGCAACATTAGTTCAACAAATTCAAAATCCTTGCTTATAAAAGAAATATTAGTTGGATTGTTAAACAGTTTTTTATGGGCATCTGTTATTGGCGTTTTATCATCATACTGGTTCAATAATTACCTTATTGGAGTCGTAATTGGGATAGCAATGGTTGCTAATCTTGGATTTGCTGCTTTATCTGGAGTCTTAATACCTATTATCTTAAAGAAAATTGGTGTAGATCCAGCTCTTGGCGGCGGTGTTATATTGACAACAATTACAGATGTTATTGGATTTTTTTCATTTCTTGCTCTAGGAACAATTTTTCTTTTATAAAAATACTTAAAATTAATTTTTAAAATAAAGATACAACGAGATTAAAACAACAAAAAAAGCTACAAATCCAATTGCCTTTAATTTTATTTCTTTTTTTAATTTATTAATATTTATTACGTCTTTTGCAGACTTAGAAAAAGTCAGTGTTTTTTCTTTAAACTTGTCTAATAATTTTTTTGCCCAAATAAATTCTGTAGCTAATATAGCTAGACCAATTGGTATTACAACTATTGCAGGTCCAGGAGTGAAAAATAAAATACACCCTACTAAAACAACAGAAGAACCTATTAAAAAAATAATTACTCTTTTGATTTGCTTATAAAGAATTTCAGAGGTCATAACTATTTTGGCAATGTTACTCCTGTTTGTTTTTGATACTTACCTCCTCTATCTTTATAAGATGTTTCACATATTGTATCTGATTCAAAAAAAAGCATTTGAGCAACGCCTTCATTGGCATAAATTTTTGCAGGCAAAGGGGTTGTATTTGAAAATTCCAATGTCACATGGCCCTCCCATTCAGGCTCTAGAGGTGTTACGTTTACAATTATACCACACCTAGCGTAAGTGGATTTACCTAAGCATATAGTCAAAACAGATCTTGGTATTTTAAAATATTCAACAGTTGATGCTAAAGCAAAAGAATTCGGCGGAATAATGCATGTGTCGCCCTCAAAATCAACAAAACTATTTTTATCAAATTTTTTAGGATCAACGATTGCAGAATTTATATTTGTAAAAACTTTAAACATACTTGAACATCTCACGTCGTATCCGTAGCTTGAGGTACCATAAGATATCACTTTATCACCAGATAATGACTTTACTTGATCTGGCTCAAAGGGGGAAATCATATCCTCTTCTTTTGCCATTTTTTTTATCCAGAGATCTGATTTTATTGACATATTTATTAGTTATTCTCAATTACTATTTTAGGGAATTTAGCGCTATAGTCCTTCGCTTGTGCAGCTAATTTGCCTGCAGCTTTTCTTGCAATTTCACCGTATATTTCTGCAACCCTTCCACTAGGCTCAAAAACAACACTTGGTTTTCCTGAATCTGTTTGTTCTCTTATAGATATATCTAGGGGTAGTTTACCTAATAAATCAACATTACTTTCGTTAGCTAAAGAAGTCCCGCCACCTTCACCAAAAATTGACTCTTCATTCCCACATTTACTACAAATATGTAAACTCATATTCTCAACAATACCGAGCACTGGTACTTCAACTTTTTCGAACATTTTTAAACCCTTTCTTGCATCAAGTAATGCGATGTCTTGCGGCGTAGTAACAATTACCGCTCCGCTTACAGGAATTTTTTGTGCAAGAGTCAATTGGACATCACCAGTTCCCGGCGGGAGGTCAATTATAAGATAATCTAGGTCTCGCCACTTTGTATCTGAAAGAAGTTGTTCTAAGGCTTGAGTCACCATAGGTCCTCTCCATATCATTGGAGTTTCCTCGTCTATTAAAAAACCGATTGACATGGCTTGTAGCCCATAATTTTCCATTGGCTCAAGTGACTTACCATCATCAGAATCTGGTTGACCTGATAAACCAAGCATTCTTGGTTGGCTAGGACCATATATATCTGCATCTAATATTCCTACGTTTGAACCCTCTGCTGCAAGGGCTAAGGCTAGATTCACTGCTGTTGTTGACTTACCAACACCCCCTTTGCCTGAAGCCACTGCAATTACATTTTTTATATTTTGCATTGGCTGTAAACTCTTTTGCACAGAATGACTTTCTATTTTCCATGTAATTTCGACTTTTCCACACTCTATTTTATCAGATGTCAACCTATCTAAAATCATGTGGTTAAGAGTTTCGGCATAGTTTTTAGCGGGATATCCCAAGCAAATTTCTAAATTCACCTTTCTATCTACTATTTCGATAGATTTTACTGACTTTGTTTCAATAAGATTTTTATCTGTATTAAGGTCAATCAGTTTTTTAAGTGACTCAACTACCATCTCTTCAGTCAACGACATTTTTTTCTCCTTTGTTTAATACTTTCATTACTTAACATTAACAATATTATATACTAGTTATATATATTGGAGAAATAATGAAAGCAAAAAAGAAAATATTGGTCACCAGCGCATTGCCATATGCAAACGGACCAATTCACCTTGGACACCTTGTAGAATACATACAAACAGACATTTGGGTGCGATTTAATAAGTCAATTGGTAACACTGTTGTATATATTTGTGCAGATGATGCACATGGCACACCCATAATGTTAAAAGCAAAAGAACAAGGTATTTCTCCGGAAGAATTAATATCTATAACAAAAAAAGAGCATGAAAAAGATTTCAAGAAGTTTTTTATAAACTTTGATAAATACTCTTCAACTAACTCTGAAAAAAATAAAGAATTTTGTGAAAATATATTTAACAAATTAAATAAGTCTGGTCATATATCTCAGAAAACTATTTCACAGTTCTATGATGAAAAAGAAAAAATGTTTTTACCAGATAGATACATAAAAGGAACATGTCCAAAGTGTAATGCTGAAGACCAATATGGTGATTCTTGTGAAAGTTGTGGAGCAACATACTCGCCTACTGAATTAATAAATCCAACTTCAGTTTTGTCTGGCACAAAGCCAAAAACTAAAGATACAAATCACTTTTTTTTTAATTTAAAGAATTTTAAAAATTATTTGATTAAATGGACAAAAGAAAATAATCTACAGCCAGCTATAAAGAATAAACTTGATGAGTGGTTAAATGATAATTTAAATGACTGGGATATTACTCGAGATGCTCCTTATTTTGGTTTCCTAATACCGAACGAAAAAGCAAAATATTTTTATGTTTGGATGGATGCTCCAATAGGTTATATAGCTGCTTTTGAAGAATATTCAAAAGAAAATTCGGAACTAATTGGTATATGGGAAAATGAAAATATAGGTGAAATATATCATTTTATTGGAAAAGATATAGCTTACTTTCATGCGTTATTTTGGCCATCAATTCTTAATGGCTCAGGTTATAGAACACCGACTGGAATTTTTTGCCATGGATTCTTAACAGTGGATGGAAAAAAAATGTCTAAATCTCGTGGAACTTTCATAAAAGCATCTGATTATTTAAAACATTTAGACCCAGAATACCTAAGATATTATTTTGCAAGTAAACTTAACGACGGCATTGAAGATATAGATTTAAATTTCGAAGATTTTACAAAAAAAATTAATAGTGATTTAGTAGGAAAGTTAATAAATTTAGCAAGTAGATGCTCGTCTTTTTTAGAGAAAAATTCTAATTTTACGTTATCTGAAAAGCTTGAAAATGATGAAAAATTTAAAGATTTTATAAATCAAGCGAATGAAGTAGAAAAATATTATTCTAATAGAAAATTTAGTAATGCGATTAGTAAAATAATGCAAATGACTGATAATGCAAACCAGTACATAAATCAAGAAAAACCATGGTCTTTAAAAGATATTAAAAAAATTCAGCAAATTTCAACTCAAGGATTAAATTATTTTAGATCGCTAGCTATCTTGTTGTCTCCTATCATGCCAGACCTTTTTGAAAAAACTAAAATAATTTTTAATGAAAAAAACTTAAAATGGGAGAATTGTTTTTCTCCATTATTAAATAAGAAAATAAAAAAATTTACAGTTTTAAAAACCAGAATAAAAGATGAAAGTATTGAACAACTTAAAAGTAACCTAATAAATAATAGTGAATCAAGTTCAAAAGAGGAAAGTAAAATGCAAAACGAAATTGAATACGATATTTTTTCTAAAACAGAAATTAGAATCGGAGAAATCATTACAGCTGAAGAAATTGATGGGGCAGACAAACTTTTGAAACTGTCTGTTGATATTGGTGATCTTGGTGAAAGAGAAATTTTTGCTGGTATTAAAAAATTTTACGAAGCAAAAAATTTGATAGGTTCAAAAGTTTTGGTTGTAGTAAATTTAAAACCTAAAAAAATGAAGTTTGGCACTTCATCTGGAATGGTTTTAGCAGCAGACTCTGAAGGAGAAATTATTGTTATTGAAGCCAATAATAAAATAAAAAATGGATCGCGAGTTAAATGAGTAAAAGAGCAATTGCATTTATAAATGAAGATAATTGTATAGGTTGCACAATTTGTATTGAGAGTTGCCCATTTGATGCAATTATTGGTGCACAAAATTTCTCGCACAGAGTAAATTATCAGGAATGTCCAGGATGTAAATTATGTGTAGCAAAATGCCCAACTGACTGTATTGAAATTAAAATAATAAAAGAAAAAAAGGAAGAAATTAAGAAAAAAATAACTTTCAATTTTAATAGAAAGGCTATACGTCAGAAGAATTTAAAGAAAACTTATGATAAAAATATAAAAGAGCAACTAGAAAAAATTTATGATTGCATGTGAGTATTATTTTTTCCTTGGGATAAGAGTGGATCAAACCACTTAAGTTTATTATGAAGATTAACAACATCTCCAATTATTAATAATGTAGGCGGTATAACTTTATTTTTTTTAATAATTCCAGGTAGGTTTTCTAAATTACCAATTATTACCTCCTGATCTGCTGTAGTACCTTTTATGACTAAAGCTGCTGGAGTTGAACTTTTCAAACCATGATTAATTAACTCTTCACATATAATTTTTGATCCATGCATTCCCATATAAAATACCAAGGTTTGTTTTTCATGAGCCAACATTTTCCAATTTAAGTTTACTGTACCATCTCTTAAATGGCCTGTTACAAAAATACATGCTTGCGAATAATCTCTATGCGTTAAAGGTATTCCAGCATAACTTGCACAACCTGAAGCTGCAGTAATACCTGGTACAATTTGAAAAGGTATATCATCATTTATTAAACTTTCAATTTCTTCACCACCGCGGCCAAATATAAAAGGGTCGCCGCCTTTGAGGCGTAAAACTTTTTTTCCTTCTAAAGCAAGTCTTGCAAGAAGCTGGTTAATATTCTCTTGTGGCATGGCGTGATCAGCTCTTTGCTTGCCCACATAAATTTTTTCCGAGTCTTTCCTTATTAAATTCATTATTGGTTGAGAAACAAGTCTATCGTAAATCACAACATCTGCTTTTTGCATTAATCTTAGAGCTTTAAAGCTTAACAGTTCTGGATCACCAGGCCCCGATCCAACAAGATAAACCTCTCCAACTTGATTAGGTAATTTTTTTTGTTTTAATGAGTCATCTAAAGCTTTTTTTGCTTTATCAATATGTCCAGAAAGTATCATTTCGGATATTGGTCCTTCTAAAAATGCTTCCCAAAAATTTCTTCTATCTAAGATCTTCTCATACGTTTTTTTTACTTTAGATCTGTATTCAATCATTATTAATGCAAGTTTACTAAATGAATAAGGAATAACTGTTTCTAACTTCGTTTTAACAAGTCTTGTAAGAATTGGCGAAGCAGCTCCAGACGAGATAGCAATTTTAATAGGATCTCTATCTACAACAGAAGGTATCAAAGTATTTCCTGACTCAGAATTTTCGGCCATATTTATCAATATGTTTTTTTTGTTAGCTATCTTTACTGCTAAAGCGTTTACTTCTTTATTATTTGTAGCTGCCACAATTAAAAACTGGTCGGTTATATCTTTATCTAAAAATTCCCTGCTATGATATTCAAAATTATCTTTATCTTTTACAAATTCTAATATTTCATTATGGATTTCTGGAGATATCATTGTGACATGCATTTTCGATTTTAGAATTGGCACAAGTTTCCTACTTGCAACTTTGCCTCCTCCTATAATCAAACATTTTTTGCCAGATGTATCTATATATAGTGGCAAATAGCTCATATTTATCTCCCCAATAATTAAGCTTAATTTTAATTATCACTATTATATTATGTAATTGATAGAATGTTTACATTTAGTGCTTATAAAAGATATATTGCAAAGTAGGTGCTTTACCCATCAATTATGTATCAGTTTTATAAATTTTTGGCTTTTTTTAAAAAATAAAAAAAATATATAGCTGTTTGCTTCAAACTATAGAATAATAAATACCTTAAGAATCGAATTATAAAAGTTAGGAGAATGTAATGTCTATATCTAAAGAAGAATTAGAAAAAATTATGGAAAAAAAATCTGGTATGCGAAGAGAAGCATATGACAGAAGAGCTGCGCAAGAAAACAAAGACGAAGTTAGTGCTCAAGCATGTGAAAGGTTTATGGATCTTCCTGAATATAAAAGCGCTCAAGTAATAATGTGGTATATAGATTGTAGGTCAGAAACAAGAACAAAACCCCATTTAATTAAAGAAGTTGAAAAGGGAGAAAAAAAAATCATCGTGCCTTACTGCACGGAAGATGAAAATGGAGAAAATAAACTTGGGCTTTGGCATATGTCTAGTTTAGAAGAAATGGTAGTAGGTAAATGGGATATACTAGAACCACCAAAAGAATTATGGGGTAATCCAGAAAAAGAGGTAACACCTCAAGAGCTTGATATGATAATGGTACCAGGAACAGGCTTTGATAGATCTGGAGGAAGAATGGGTAATGGACAAGGCTATTATGACAGAACAATGGAGCAAGTCAGAGAAGATTGTTCACTTATAGCCCTTTGTTATGAATCTCAACTTTTCGATGAAATTCTTGTTGCACCACATGATGTTTACATGGATAAAGTGGTCACAGAAGCTGCTGTTTACGAAGGAAAAGGAAGAGGATAAATTATGACTGCTATTATAGATGATACTTATGCTGAAGCATTTAAAAGCATGTATTCTGAAGTTCTGATTACAGCAATTAATAAAAAATGGTTAGATCATGCGATAAATGCCGCTACTGGGAATGCATCAAGTAGTATTTTATGTGACTGTGAAGCTGGATTAGATAGGTATGTTGGACCTGGTGGAGATGAAAGTATTCAAACACCTGATGGAAGACCTGGAGCAATTATTCAGTTACATATTCCAAAATTCTGGAAAGATCCAAAAAAATTAGAAAAAGCAGCTTTAGTAAGAATTAGCCAAAATATTCTTACATGCCCTACTGCATCATGTTTTAACTTAATTGAAGATAGTGACGCATATTTTAAACTTGGTAAAAAAGTTGCATTTTTCGGAAACAAATACCAAAAAAGAATCGAAAGATTTGGTAGAAAAATGTGGTGGATTCCTATTTTAGGCGGAGAATTTATTATCGATAGACGTTTCGGTTATACAGATGGATTAATGGGAGGAAATTTATGGTACTTTGGAAAAAATACAGAATCCGCATTGAGTGCAGCTGAAAAAGGGGTTGAGGCTATACTGCCAATCCCTAATGTAATCACTACATTTCCTGGAGGTATTGCTGGGAGTGGTTCAAAAGCTGGAAGCGACTATGACTTCACTATCGCTAGTACGTATGAAAAATTTTGTCCTCTGCTTCAAGATAATCCTGATATTGAGGCCGGGCTACCTGACGGAGTAAACTCCGTAATGGAAATAATTATGAATGGCAAAGATATGAATTCTATAATCACCGCTACACAAGCAGCTATTCAGGCTTCTAAAGACACTGAGGATTTGTTAATGATATCGGCAGGCAACTATAACGGCAAACTGGGTAAAAGTTTTATATATCTTCATCCTGATAAACAGCCTCAGTCTTAAAAAAAACTAAAAAAAATTAATATTATGAAATATACAGAAAAAGGGACTTTAATATTGGATGGAAAATATGTGGCCCAAAAAATGCAGGATTCCATTAAGAAAAAAATTGACGATTCAGGTGTTGAAATAACTCTTGCTACGGTGCTTGTTGGTGATGATAAGCCAAGCCAACTTTATGTGAATAACAAACACAAGCAAGCTACCGCATCGTCAATAAAATCAATGCATGTAAACTTACCGGGTGATATTTCACAAGACGAATTAGAAAATAAAATTTCAGAACTAGGAAATGATCCAAGTGTTAATGGGATTCTTATCCAAATGCCATTACCAAAAGGTTTAAATGAAGACAGAGTTATTGAAATGATTCCTACTAATAAGGATGTTGACGGACTAAAAGAACAAAATCTTGGAAAACTTATAGTTGGAAATGATGTATTAAGGCCATGTACTCCGCTAGGAGTTATGAAGTTAATTGAATATTATGAACTTGAAACATCTGGAAAAAAAGCTTTAGTAATTGGGAGATCAAGATTAGTAGGAATGCCTCAGGTATTAATGTTTGGATCTAAAGGAGTTGATTGCACTGTAACTCTTGCTCATTCAAGGACTAAGAATTTAGATCAACTAATTTCTGAATCAGAAATTGTAGTACCAGCGATCGGTGTACCAAATATAATTAACGCCTCAAACGTAAAAAAAGATGCAATTTTACTTGACGTTGGTATTAGTAGTGATGGGAAAGGAATACATGGAGATGTTGACTTTGCAGCAGTTGACGGTATAGCAAAAGCTGTTACTCCAATGCCTGGCGGCACAGGACCAATGACTGTTGCCTGTTTACTAGAAAATACCATGAAAGCTGCACAACTTCAGGGTATAATCTGACCCAAAGTAAAATCTAAGATTAGAATAATTAAAGGTTGAGCCTCACATGATGCTATGGCATTATTTACGCCTTATTTC